>JAJZHV010000056.1 GCA_021804345.1 Pseudomonadota bacterium
CACGGCGTGGCCGTCAAGATCCTGACGGGGGATAACGAGGTGGTCACGCGCAAGGTGTGCCACGAAGTGGGCTTGAAGGTAGATCGGATCCTGCTCGGTTCGGATCTGGAACGGCTCAGTGATGAGGAGTTGGCTGAACAGGCCGAGCAGGTGGTGGTGTTTGCCAAGCTCTCGCCAGCCCAGAAGGCCCGGGTCATCAAGGCGTTGCACCTGCGTGGTCATGTGGTGGGCTTCATGGGGGACGGCATCAACGACGGCCCGGCGCTCAAGGCTGCGGACGTGGGCGTGTCGGTGGATACGGCGGTGGATATTGCCAAGGAATCCGCCGACATCATCCTGTTGGAAAAAAGCCTGATGGTGCTGGAAGAGGGAGTTATCGAAGGGCGCAAGGTCTTTGGCAATATCGTCAAGTACATCAAGATGGGCGCTAGCTCCAATTTTGGCAACATGTTCAGCGTGCTAGGGGCCAGTGCCTGGCTGCCCTTTTTGCCCATGCAGGCCATTCAGGTGCTGACCAACAACCTGCTCTATGATTTCTCGCAAACGGCCATTCCCACCGACAATGTGGACGATGAATATATCTCCAAGCCCCGGCGTTGGGATATAGCCAACATCACCCGCTTCATGGTCATGTTAGGCCCCATCAGTTCCATCTTCGACTATGCCACCTTTGCCCTGATGTACTATGTGTTCAAGGCCAATTCCATGGCCGGAGAATCTCTGTTCCAGACGGGCTGGTTTGTGGAATCGCTCCTGTCGCAAACCCTGATCATCCATATCATTCGCACTGGACGCATTCCTTTCATCCAAAGTCGCGCCAGTCTGCCCATGTTTTTCACAACCGGCATCATCTGCACTTTCGGCCTTTGGCTGCCCTATTCGCCCTTTGCCCATGCCCTCGGCTTTACGCCGCTGCCCATGGCCTTCTGGCCCTATTTGGTGCTCATTCTGATCGGTTATCTGACTCTGGCGCATCTCATGAAATCCTGGTTTATCCGGCGCTATGGTTTGAATTGAGCGTGTCCGATCTACAGGCTGTATTCAGTTTGGAGGGGCCTCTGGCCAAGGCCCTGGCGGGCTACCGGGTGCGCCGGGAACAACTGGAGCTGGCGCAAGCCATCCAGCAGGCCATTGGCAATGCCCGCTCACTCATTGCCGAGGCCGGCACGGGCACCGGAAAAACCTTTGCCTATCTGATTCCTGCCCTGCTCTCGGGGGGCAAGGTGATTCTCTCCACGGGCACCAAAACCCTGCAGGATCAGCTGTTTCTCAGAGATATTCCCGTGCTGCGCAGAATCCTGAATGTGCCCGTTACGGTGGCCTTGCTCAAGGGTCGCAGCAACTACCTATGCCATCACCATTTGCAGCAATTGCAGTTGGAGGGGCGTTTTCCGGACCGCGAATCGGCCCATCAACTGACCCTGATCCAGGCTTTTGCCCAGTCCACGCACAGTGGGGATATTTCCGAATTAGGCCAGATTTCGGAACAAGCCCTCATCTGGTCCCGGGTCACCTCTACCCGGGATAATTGTCTGGGAACCCTCTGTGCGTTTCATGAACAGTGCTTCCTGTTGGCTGCGCGCCGCAAAGCCCTGCAAGCCGACGTGGTGGTGGTCAATCATCATCTGTTTTTTGCCGACGTCCTGCTGCAAGACGAGGGGGCCGGGGAGCTGCTACCCCAATGCCAGACGGTGATTCTGGATGAGGCCCATCAGATTCCCGAAACCGCGCGCCTGTTTTTTGGACAAAACTTGTCCACCACGCAACTTCTGGATGTGGCGCGCGATACCCTCAAAGCCTATGTGGAAGCCGTGTTGGAACGGGATGTCATCGGCCCCTTGCTCACCGCGATGGAAAAAGCTGCGCGCGACCTGCGCCTGTCCGTTTCCCTGCGCGAGGGGCGCCTATCCCAGGCTCAATTGCAACAGCAGCCGCGTTTTGCACCAGCCTTGGAGCACCTGGCGCTGACGCTAGATGCGCTGTACGAGCAATTGCAACAGGACGAGGTGCGCTCCGACGCCGTGAAGGCCGTGGCCCTGCGCGTGCAAAACCTGTGTTACACCCTGCGGCACTGGCAAGGCAGCCCCAGTGGACCCCAGCAGGTGCGCTGGGCGGAATGTTATCTTCAATCCCTGCAGCTCAATATCACCCCGCTGGACTTGGGGCAATTGCTCCAGTCACAGTGGAACAAGCGCGAGCGCAGCTGGATTTTTCTTTCTGCAACCCTTTCCATGAAGGGAGACTTCAGCCATTTTCAGCAGGAAATGGGTTTGGAACAGGTGCCTGGATGTTGCTGGGAAAGCCCCTTTGATTATGCCCAACAGGGTTTGTTCTACATTCCAGAAGCGCTGGCTTTGCCCAATACGGCAAACTTTACCGAGTCGGTGGTGCAGGCCGCCCTGCCTGTGCTGCAGGCCAGTCGGGGGCGGGCCTTCATGCTGTTTACCAGTCACCGTGCTCTGAAAGAAGCGCATGCCCTGTTGCGGGCGCATTTTCTGGAACAGCACTGGGAATACCCCTTGCTGGTGCAAGGAGAAACCAGCCGCACCGAATTGCTGCAACGATTTCGCCAGGCTGGCAACGCGGTTTTGCTGGGGACTGGCTCTTTTTGGGAAGGGGTGGATATTCGCGGAGAGGCCCTATCCCTGGTGATCATCGACAAGATTCCCTTTGCCGCACCCGAGGACCCGGTTTTGGCGGCGCGCCTGGAATCCCTGGAGCAACAGGGTAAAAATCCCTTCATGGTGCATCAGTTGCCGCGCGCCGTGATCACTTTGAAGCAAGGGGCGGGGCGCCTGATTCGCGACGAACAGGATCGGGGCGTGCTGATGATTTGCGATCGGCGTTTGCTGGACAAGCCCTATGGCCGGCGCATCTGGATGAGCTTGCCCCCCATGCGGCGCACGCGCTCCCTGCAAGAGGTGGTCACCTTTTTCCAGCAACCCGATACTCAGTAAGTTGCGCGGTACTTTGCCCCACGGGCTGGTTTGCCGCTTGGGATCAGGACTGACCTGCAGGCGGGGAATCCTGTGGGAGGAGGGGCAATTCGATTCGAGCCACCAGTCCACCCCCCTCCCGTGGCAGTAGTTCGAAGCGGCCATGATGCATGCGAATGATGCGATCCACGATGGCCAGCCCCAATCCCGAGCCGGGATGACCGCTGCGCGCGGACTCGCGGCGCGTGAAGGGTTGCATGAGGCGACCCACCTCCTGCACAGGAATCCCGGGGCCCCGATCCAGAATGCATAGGCGCAGCCCCCGGGGTTGGCGGGTCAGGAGGATTTCGATCGGCGCGGCGCCATACCGCAGGGAGTTTTCCACCAGGTTGGAGATGACGCGTTCCATGGCACGCTCGTTCAGGGCGATGTCCGGTGTTTCTTCTAAAACAAGGGACACGGGATAATGACGGTTGAGGAAACGCTCGTGACAAACGCGCAGAACCTCATTCAGGTTGCCGGTAGTCAGCCAGTTTTCGGGCTCATTGCGTGCAAAGTCCAGGAATTGATCGATGATGCGATCGATCTCTTCCAGATCTTGGACCATCAACTCCAGGGTTTTCTGATCGGTGCAGACCATCATTTCCAGCGCCAGGCGCATGCGGGACAAGGGGGTGCGCAAGTCGTGAGAAACTCCTGCCAGCATGATGGCGCGGTTGGTTTCGAAGGCATTCAGGGCGCGTTGCATGCTGCTGAAGGCGTTGCTCAGGGCACGAATCTCCTGCGGGCCCTGGGTTTCTGAAATCAAGGCCGGGGTATGCCCTAGGGCAATGGATTGAGCCGCATCGGTCAAAACGCGCAAGGGTTTATTGATGCGCCGTACACCCCAATACACGCCCATCACCGTTACCAGAATCAGCAAGGCCAGAAGCAGCCCCCACTTGACCGGAAACCCGGCATCGAAGCGTTGCCGCTGGGTGACATACCAGTAGTCGCCATTGGTGGTTTTGAGCAATATCCACACCGCGGGGGCTTCCGAGCCATCGGTGGTGAGTACCCGCACGCTGGGGGAAATGAGGTGATGCAGGCGCGCTTCCAGATAGGCCAGGCGTCCGCCCTGGTTGGGTCGGGACAGTTTGCCCTCAGGGGCCAGGGACAGGATGCGAGCCCCTTCGCTGTCCTCGAAATCACGGATGAACAGGGCCCGCTGACTACTGGAGAGCAGATTGAGCGTGGTGTAGATGGTTTGAATATGATTGGCCCGGTCATCGATGGCATGCTCCAGCAAGGGGCGGACATAAAACTGCTGGACCACGAAGGTGGTGGCTAACTGGGTGAACAGAACCGTCAACAGCAGCACCAGTACGGTGCGGCCAAACAGGGTTTTGGTAAAAAAGGTCATCCAGCGGGAACGTCATCGGGGACAAACACATAGCCGAATCCCCAGACGGTTTGAATGAAACGGGGTTTGCCCGAGTCTTCTTCAATGAGACGACGCAGGCGGGAAATTTGCACGTCGATGCTGCGATCGAACACCTCGTGTTCCCGTCCCCGGGCCATATCCATGAGTTTTTCCCGGGACAGAGGGTCGCGGGGATGGCTGACCAGAACCCGTAACAGGGCGTATTCTCCGCTGGTCAGACTGACCGGTTGCCCACTTTTGTGCAGGGAGCGGTTGGACAAGTTGAATTCGTAGGGGCCAAAGCGATAGATATTTTGCCCCCCCTGTAAAGGGGCCGGTGCGCCCGGCAGGGGCTTGGGTGGCTGACGGCGCAAAATGGCGTGAATGCGGGCCAGTAACTCGCGCGGGTTGAAGGGTTTGGAGATGTAGTCATCAGCGCCCATTTCCAGACCCATGATGCGGTCCACGTCGTCTCCCTTGGCGGTGAGCATGATGATGGGAATCTGGTTGTCCGCGGCCCGCAGGCGCCGGCAGATGGTCAAACCGTCTTCTCCGGGAAGCATTAAATCCAGCACCAGCAGATCGAAGCGCTCGCGGGTTAGAATGCGGTCCATGGCTGCAGCATCCGGAACGGCATCCACCGCAAACCCCTGTTCGGTCAGGTAGCGTTTAAGAAGCTCTCGCAGACGCATGTCGTCATCGAGAATCAGAATTTTCTTGGGGGTTTTATTTTCCATGCGCCATGGTAGCTGGCTTCCAGGCGATGTCGGTTTCAATTTGTAACGAGCCTCCAGCGGGGTTTGGGCGTTCTGGCTTCGCTGTGGGGCGGGTTTGCCTTTGCGGGAGTGACCCGGGACAGAGTAAACTGACCCTTATGAAGCGGCACGCTTAGTCAGTATAGGGACTTTGGCGACGTTTGTAATCTGTTTGTGCCTAAAGGGTTTTTGTGGTTATGCCGGTGCTCATCGACTCATCTGTCATCCCTCAGGATGCGCCCTGTCTGCTGGCTCTGGAGGCTTCCGGCAGCACCTGTTCCGTGGCCTTGCTCTACCAGGGGCGCATCAGACTGCTGCATGGCCCTGCCACGGGCGCCCAATCCGAAAGCCTGCTGGGATTGACCCACACGCTGCTGCAGGAGGCCGGTATCGAGCCTAAGCGCTTGCAGGGCATCGCGTTTAGCCAGGGTCCAGGGTCCTTTACCGGATTGCGTCTGGCTTGCGGGATCGCCCAGGGGCTTGCGCTGGCCCTAGAGGTTCCCTTATTTCCGGTATCCACTTTGCACGCGCAGGTATTGGCCTGCCCTGCAGGTGTCACCTATGTGCTCTCCACGCTGGATGCGCGCATGGAACAACTCTACTTGGGGGCCTATGTCTGGCAGGATCCTCTCTGGATTTGTGTTCTGCCCCCTTGTCTATGTCATCCCCGCAACCCTCCACCCCTGCCGCAAGGCACTGCGTCCTGGACCCTCATCGGAGCGGGAATGGAAGCCTATGCACCGGTGTTAAGCGCCGCCTGGAAGGTCCCAGCGCTGCCGCTATTGCCGGGTATCCGGCCAGATGCCGGGCAGTTGCTGGTTCTGGCTTGCGACGACTGGGCGCAGGGGCGGGGAGTGGCTGTGGAAGCGGCAGCCCCGCTGTATGTGCGCGATAAGGTGGCTTTGACACGCCACGAGCGTTTGCGATGAGTGCGGCCAAACACGCGGCGCAGCAGGACAGTATCCAAACGCCACTGGCCCAGGTGCTGCCCTTGCAATGCAGCGATCTGGAGGCCTTATGCGCGCTGGAGCGGCAGGCCTATGACTTTCCCTGGAGTGCGCGCAGCCTGCAGGAGTCCCTGGCTCAGGATAGTGTCAAACTGGGGTTATGGTGCGACACGCAGTTGATGGGCTATCTCTTTGCCCAGGTCATCCTGGATGAAATCCATCTGCTCAATTTCACCATTCATCCGGCTTGGCAACAACGGGGCTGGGGACGTCATTTACTGGGACATTTTCTAGCGGTGGCGCGCAGTTTGGCCTGTGCACACTTGTATCTGGAGGTTCGCAGCAGCAATGTGCGCGCCATCCGTTTATACCACCAAGCGGGTTGTCGCCAAGTGGGGTTGCGTCCGGGCTATTACCCAGCCGTGCATGGTCGCGAAGATGCCCTGGTCATGGTACTAGCCCTATGAACCAGGCGGAATCCTGCTGGCGCGAATTGGGCCTTTGGCCCTTATGGGTGGAGCCTTCCCCGGTGACGCAGACGGTGGTGCAGACGGTGGTGCAGACGGTGGCACCAGCGCCTGCCGACATTGCTGCACAGGACCGCACCCCAAGGGACGCCCCCCCCCTCCCGAGCGAGGGGGCCCCGAACTCCTGGGAAGCCTTGCAGCACCAGGTCCGTCAATGTCAAGGCTGCGCGCTGCATCAGCAACGGCAGCAAACGGTGTTTGGCAGCGGAGACACACATCCGGTGTGGCTATTCGTGGGCGAGGGTCCGGGTGCCGAGGAAGATCGCCAGGGACTGCCTTTTGTGGGTGAGTCGGGACAACTGCTGGATCAGATGCTGCGGGCCTTGGGCTTGCAGCGCGCGCATCAGGTGTATATCGCTAACGTGGTCAAATGCCGCCCGCCCCATAACCGAACCCCGATCCCTGAGGAATGCCAGCACTGCCTGCCCTATCTGGCGCAGCAGATCCGTTGGTTGCAGCCCCAACTGATCGTGGCGTTGGGGCGCGTGGCAGCGCATACCCTGTTGGCCACCGACCAGCCCTTGAGCCGTTTGCGCGGCATCACCCATGAGTACCAGGGAATCCCCCTTCGGGTCACTTGGCACCCGGCCTACTTGCTGCGCAAT
>JAJZHV010000057.1 GCA_021804345.1 Pseudomonadota bacterium
GCGCGCCATGACCTCGGCCGCTTGCAAGCGCGCCATGGTGCGTGCAGCCTGGGCCATGCCTAGCAATACCGGGCGCGTCAGCTGACTCAACCATTGGGCTAGGCTCTCCGGAGCCAATTCCGCCTGGGTCATCACGCAGGCCGCGCCCGCCTGTTCCAGAAAGCGCGCATTGACCCGTTGATGATCATCCACCGCTGCCGGGAAGGGAACCAGGAGGCTGCCCACTCCAGCGGCGGCCAGCTCCGCCACCGTCAAGGCCCCAGAACGGCATATAACTAGATCGCAGGCCCCATAAGCCGCTGCCATATCCTCGATAAAGGGGCATAAGTCCGCCTGTACGGCCGCATCGGCATAGGCCGTTTGCAACCGTTCCATCCAGCGGGAGCCGCCCTGATGCCGCACCCGGGGACGCAGGGTTTCCGGAATCAATGCCAAGGCCTGGGGAATGACCGTGTTGAGCGCCAGTGCGCCCTGGCTTCCCCCCAGCACCAGAATCTGCAGCACCCCTACGCGTGCTCTAAAGCGCTGTTCGGGCGGCGCTAGGGCAGCAATATCCGGGCGCACCGGGTTACCCACCCATTGCACCGCCTTGGGCGTGCGCAACCAGCGCGCCAAAGGATGTGCCGAAGGGGCCTGAAAAGCCTGGGGAAAGCCCTCATACACGCGTGTGGCCCAAGGCCCCAGCAAACGATTGGTGAGTCCCGCCACAGCGTTTTGTTCGTGCACAATCAGGGGACGCTGCAGCAGCAACGCCATCAGTCCGCCTGGAAATCCGGCAAACCCACCGAATCCCACCACCACGTCGGGGCGCTGGCGCAACAGGACTCCTAGGCTTTGTACACAAGCCCTCAACACCATAAACGGACCCCACAGCACCCGCATCAGGCTCTTGCCACGCACCCCAGCCACTGTCACGGTTTCTAGAGGAATGCCTTGGGCTGGCACCAGCCGCGCCTCGATTCCCGTAGCGGTTCCCAGCCAGACGACACGCCAGCCCTGATCCTGCAACACGCGTGCCAAGGCCAGCGCCGGAAACACATGCCCGCCAGTTCCACCTGCCATAATCAGGGCAGAGCGCGCGTTCATGGCGACCCCCGGCGCAGCATTTGGCGCGATTCAAAATCCACGCGCAGGAGAACCGCCAGGGCCACCACATTAGCCACGATGCCACTGCCGCCATAACTGAGCAGAGGCAGGGTCAGCCCCTTGGTAGGCAGCATGCCCATGTTGACCCCCATGTTCACCACGGTCTGCACGGCAAACCACACCCCAATGCCCTGGGCGGTCAAGGCGGCAAAATAACGCTCCATGCTGGCAGCGCGATTACCGATAGAAAAGGCGCGCCACACCAAAAACACGAACAGGGCAATGGTGAACAGGACCCCCACAAACCCTAATTCCTCGGCAATGACCGCCATCAGAAAGTCGGTATGCGCTTCTGGCAGATACAGCTGTTTTTCCACGCTGGCTCCCAGTCCCACCCCCATCCAACCCCCATGTCCAAATGCGATCAACGCATGGGTCAACTGATAACCCTTGCCAAAGGGATCGGCCCAGGGATTCCAGAACCAGACGAGACGGTTGAAGCGATAGGGGGAAAGCACCACAAGCAATACAAATCCGATCGTCAGCAAGGCCATCAACACCACAAACAAGCGCCAGTTAAGCCCCCCCAAAAACAGGATGGCTGCGGTAATGGCTGTCATGACCGCCAAGGCACCAAAGTCGGGCTCTCGCAACAGCAAAAACCCCACCAGAAACATGACCACTCCCATGGGGAAAAACCCCTTCTTGAAACTATGCATGAAGGCTGCCTTGCGCACGGTGTAATCGGCGGCATAGAGCACCACGGCAAATTTCATGAACTCCGAGGGCTGCAGATTGATCAGCCCCAAGGACAGCCAGCGCCGACTGCCATTCACTTCCTTGCCCAGTCCAGGGACAAGTACCAGCAGCAAACCTGCCAGACCCAACCCAAACAGCCAGGGTGCCATGCTCTGCCAACGCTGCACCGGCACCTGAAAGGCGGCAGCGCCGGCCACCAAGGCTGTGGCCACATAGGCCAACTGCCGCACGAAGAAATAACTGGAACGATAACCAATGTGACGATCGGCCTCGGCCGAGGCGATGGAAGCGGAATACACCATCACGACGCCCAGGGCCAGCAGGGTCAGCACGATCCACAGCAGGGTGCGATCATATTCCGCGCGCAGCAAACGCGGAGTGGCCAGAGTACTCATCATGGCTGAGATCCCGAATGGTCCGTGGCCGCCTGGGAATCCCCATCGGGCGCCAGGGCCTGAACGGCCTGGATGAATACCTGGGCGCGGTGCTGGTAATCCCGAAACATGTCAAAGCTGGCACAAGCCGGTGACAGAAGGACCTGATCGCCGGCTTGTGCACATTCCCCCGCCCACTTCACCGCCTGCTCCAGGCTTCCGGCCAGGTGCTGGGGCACGGGGCAGCCTTCCAATGCACGACGAATTCGCCCGGCGTCGCGTCCAATCAGAATCACAGCACGCCCATTGCGCGCCAGGGCGGGTTTGAGGGGTGCAAAATCCTGCCCCTTGCCGTCCCCACCGGCAATCAGCACCACCGGCCCCGCCAGTCCGGTCAAAGCGGCCACTGTGGCCCCCACGTTGGTTCCCTTGGAGTCATCCAAATAGGTAACCCCATTGATCCGGGCCACCCATTCCACCCGATGGGGTAGACCCTTGAAGCCCTGTACCACCGGAACCGAGATGCGGCGTGCAATCCCCAGCGCATCCGCCAACGCCAGGGCGGCCATGACATTGGCCACGTTGTGCAAACCTTGCAGGGCTAAACGGTCGGTGCGCAATACCTGTTCCTGACCACAGCATATCCACGCGGGCGCCGGCGCGGTTTGCTGTGTTTGCACAATGGGTTGCAAACCCCAATTGCCCGGCGCATCGGGGGCATCCAAGCCAAAACCGAGGCATTTCCGGGCTGTATGCAGGGCCCCCTCGTGCTGCGCCTGGGCATCGGCCATAGAGCGAGACCAGGGGTCCTGACGATTGACCACCTGCAGGGCACAATGCCTGAAAATTCGTGCTTTGGCGCCCGCATAGGCTGCCATGTGGGCATATCGGTCCAGATGATCCTCGGTGACATTGAGCACGGTCCCGGCCAGCAGTTGCAAGGTATGCGTGGTTTCCAGCTGAAAACTGGACAATTCCAGCACATACACCTCAGCCGGGCCCAGGGTGTGCAGCCCCTCCAGCACCGGAGTGCCAATATTGCCAAGCACCTGGCAGGACAGCCCGGCAGCACGAGCAATTTCTCCCACTAGAGTGGTTACGGTGGTCTTGCCATTGGAACCGGTAATGGCCACCACGCGCGGTGGGGTGGACCAGGACTGCACCGTGCGCGCAAACAGCTCCACATCCCCCAGTACCTCCTGGCCCCGCGCTAGGGCCGCCTGCAGGGCTGGCGTGGACAAGGGGACTCCAGGGCTGGCCACGATCAGGGAGGCCGATTGCAGCAAGACATCGGTCAACGCCCCGCAATGCAATGCCACCTGTGGATACTCCCGCCCCAGGGTGGCCGCATGGGGGGGGTTGGCACGCGTATCCGCAACGCTCACCCGGGCCCCCTGCGCCAGCAACCAGTGCACACAGGACAGGCCGGTATCGCCCAAACCCAATACCAGCACCGACTGATCCCGCAGCCAGGAATCTGGTGGCGAGAGAGAATAAGGGGCGGGGTGATTAGCGGTCATCAGCATTTACCGAATCTTGAGCGTGGATAAACCAGCCAGGATCAGAATGATGGTAATGATCCAGAAGCGCACCACCACCTGCGTTTCCTTCCAGCCCTTCAATTCAAAATGGTGGTGCACCGGAGCCATGCGAAAAATGCGATTGCCCGTCAGCTTGAAGGAAGCCACCTGCAACACCACGGACAGGGTTTCCAACACGAATACTCCGCCCATCACAAACAGCACGATCTCCTGCCGCACGATGACTGCCACCAGCCCCAGGGCTGCACCCAGAGCGAGCGCCCCCACGTCCCCCATAAAAACCTCGGCAGGATAAGCGTTGAACCACAAAAACCCCAACCCGGCTCCGGTCATGGCAGCACAAAACACCACAAGCTCTCCTGCCCCGGGGATGCTGGGAAACGCCAGATACAAGGCAAACACTTTATTCCCCGCCACATAGGCAAATACCGCCAAGGCTGCAGAAATCATGGCTGTGGGCATGATGGCCAGGCCATCCAGGCCATCCGTCAGGTTGACTGCGTTGCTGGTGCCCACCACCACAAAGTAGGTCAATATCACAAAACCAACCCCCCCCAGCGGTAACGTGACGGTTTTGAAAAAGGGCACGATCAGCTGGGTCTCGGCGGGAGTCGTTGCCATCTGCAGCAGCAGTACTGCAACTATCAGGGCAATCACCGACTGCCAGAACATTTTGGCCCGAGCAGAAAGACCCTTGGGGTTGCGATAGACCACCTTGCGATAATCATCCACCCAGCCAATGACCCCATACCCCAGCATGGTGGCCAGCACCAGCCAAACATAGCGGTTGGACAGATCCGCCCACAGCACGGTAGTGACGGTGATGGCCACCAGAATCAGGGCTCCGCCCATGGTGGGGGTTCCACTTTTGACCAGATGGCTTTGTGGTCCATCTTCGCGCACCGCCTGTCCGATTTTGTAGACGGTGAGCTTGCGAATCATGGAAGGACCCACTAGAAAGGAAATGGTGAGCGAAGTGAGCATGGCCAATACGGCGCGCAGGGTGATGTATTCGAAGACATGAAAGCCCCGTACCCCCTGCGCCAGCCAATGAAACAGCATCAACAGCATGAAAAACTCCCGCCCTCACCCCGCCCCAGACTGATTACCAAGGCCACCGCACCCAATTCCGCCCGTTTCCGGCCTGATGCCCTCATGCCAGCAATCCCTGCACCACGCGCTCCATCTGCATGAAGCGCGAGCCCTTCACCAGCACCACCAGACGCCCGTTCATGCGTTCCCGCAGGTTTTGTACCAGTGCCACTCGCGAAGTAAAGTGCTGCGCGCCAGAACCAAACACCCGGCTGGTTTCGCTACTGAGCTCCCCCAAGGTTAGGCACTCTTCGATGCCGACCTGGCGTGCATAGCGACCCAGCTCGGCATGCAACTGATGCGCCGCATGACCCAGTTCTCCCAGATCACCCAACACCAGCACCCGCTGGCCAGGATGCTCTGCCAGCACGTCGATGGCGGCCATCACCGAATCGGGATTGGCATTATAGGTGTCATCCAGAACGTAAGCGCCATTGGCCGCCAGGTTCAGTTGCAGCCGCCCCTTGATGCCGGCATAGGTTTCCAGCCCCTGGGCAATGGCCGCCAGACCGATACCTGCCGCATAAGCCACGGCACTGGCAGCCAGCGCATTGACCTGATTATGTCGACCCAATACCTTTAACCGTACATCCCGAATGCCTTCGGGCAGGCCGATGCGGAGTCGGTTTTCTGTGACAGAACTGGCCAAGCTCTGACCCCACACCCGGGGCCCTGCATCAGTCACAGGATCCGCGCCCTGGGAAGGGTTGCTCGACCCGTGGGATACCCACTGGGTATCGGGCGACAGAAGGGCAAATTGCACCAGATCATGACCCTGTGTGGCCTGCAGCAGAATCGGATGTTGTGCACCAGCAGCGGGCAGTACCGCCACTCCACCCGGCGTCAGCCCTTCAAAAATTTCCGCTTTGGCCCGCGCCACCCCGTCCACTCCACCCAACAGTCCCACATGTGCGCGTTGCACATTGTTGACCAGTGCCACCTGAGGCAAGGCCACCCGGGTCATGTGCGCAATCTCTCCAGCATGGTTCATGCCCATTTCCACCACCGCCCAGCGATGACCAGGGCGCAGGCGCAGCAAGGTCAGGGGTAGGCCCAGGGTATTATTGAGATTGCCCTCGGTAGCTAGCACCTGCAGTGCCGGATCACCACCCTGTTGAGCCACATGGGCCGACACAATGGCCGTGAGCATTTCCTTGACCGTGGTCTTGCCGTTACTGCCTGTCACCGCCAGTACTGCAGGATTGATGGCCAGCCGCCAGGCGCGCGCCAGAGCACTCAGCGCCTGGTCGGTGGAATGCACCAGCAGCAGACGATCCAGTAATTCAAAATGCGCTCTGGGTACATGGTCCACGATCGCACCCACTGCCCCTGCCGCCAGAGCACTGGCCACATAATCATGCCCATCGAAGTTCTGGCCGCGCAGGGCCACGAACAGATCCCCCGCCTGTACTTGGCGCGAATCGGTGCAAACGCGCTGTACAGCCTGAGCGCGACCAGTGGTTTCCAAGCCCAGCCACTGACGTGCTTGATCCAGGGTCATCATCTGATTGTCACTCCTGACGTGGTGTGCTTCACATGTGTCCATTGCCGAGTCCCCTCTGTAAACAGGTCCAACCCCTGCCTGCGCGGCCGTGTTGCCCCCATTGAAAAACCGGTGCGCCATCAGCCCACTTTGCCAAACAACACTGTGGTGTGTGCCCCGACTCATGCGCGCACCCCCTGCAACCATTCCTCCACCACGCTACGATCACTAAAAGGCAACGACTGGCCCGCAACCTCCTGGAAGTTTTCATGACCCTTGCCCGCAATCAACACCACATCCCGGGGGCCCGCACTTTGCAGGGCAAAGCGGATGGCCTGGGCGAGCTCTATGATGCGCGTGTAAGGTCCAGCAACCCCTGCAGCCACCTGATCAAGAATGGCCTCGGGCGATTCAAATCGCGGGTTATCACTGGTGAGCACCACCTGATCCGCCAGACGACCCGCCACCGCTCCCATCAGAGGACGCTTTCCTGAATCCCGGTTGCCACCACACCCAAACACGCACCACAATTGACCCTGCACCGGCAATCCGGTACGCAGGGTGTGCAACACTTGCTCCAGGGCATCGGGCGTATGCGCATAGTCCACCACCACCCAGGGCTGACCCTGCCCCCCCAAACGTTCCAGACGCCCGGGGGGTGCGTGCAGGTGTTGTACGCCTTGCACCAGAGTCGACAAGGGAAAACCC
>JAJZHV010000058.1 GCA_021804345.1 Pseudomonadota bacterium
GTCGTAGCTCGTCAATAGCCCGATCTGGACGCCGGCAAGCGCCTCCATTTCCACTCCGGTACGCCCCAACGATTCGGTCGTGACGGTGCACAACACGCAATCCTGCTTGGGGACGACGGTAAATTCCACCACCACTCGAGTCAGGGCCACGGGATGGCACAGGGGAATCAGATCCGCCGTTTTCTTGGAAGCCTGAATTGCGGCCAGACGCGCAATCCCCAGAACATCGCCTTTTTTGGAAGCCCCATGCTTGATCATTTGCAGGGTTTCCGGCTGCATCCGGATGCAACCGCTGGCGCGGGCCACCCGATGGGTTTCTGCCTTGCTGGCCACATCCACCATGTGGGCTTGCCCTTGGGCATCAAAATGATTGAACCGACTGTGCATGATAAAAATTCCTGCTAAATCTCACAAAGAAGGCAGTCTGGCATTGCCGCTTCATTATGGCAAGGAGCTTTCAAGGTATGATACGGCCATGCGCAAACTTGCTCTATTCATTCTGATCTCATGCCTTTTGGGGCAGGGATTGGCTTACGAATTGCCCGACCTGGGAGACAGCTCGGCGGCGGTATTTTCCAGTCAGGATGAAAAAGCCCTAGGGCATCAGGTCATGCAGGACATTCGGGCGGATGGCTCCTATTTCAACGACCCGGAAAGCGTGGATTTTCTCAACAGTGTGGGCAATCGTTTATTGAGCGTGAGCGATGACCTGGGGGGCCAGCAATTCGAGTTTTTTCTGATCCAGGACCCCACCCTCAACGCCTTTGCCCTTCCCGGAGGCTATATCGGGGTACATACCGGGCTGATGCTGGCCGCAGAAAACGAATCAGAACTGGCCTCCGTGCTAGGCCATGAAATCTCCCACGTCACCCAGCACCACATTGCGCGCATGATGGAGGCCCAAAGCCGCAACATGCCCTTGTCCCTTGCCGCCATGGCAGCTGCCATTTTAGCGGCACGCAGCAGTCCTGACGCCAGCATGGGGGCCATCGTAGGGGCACAGGCCGGGATGGTGCAATCCCAATTGAACTTTACCCGAGAAAACGAACGCGAGGCGGACCGCCTAGGCATTCAACGCCTGCTGAAATCAGGTTATGACCCACGGGCCATGTCCACTTTTTTCAGCAAACTGCAGCGTTATGGTCGTTTTTATGAGGGCACCTCGCCGGCCTACCTGAAAACCCACCCCTTGACGACCGAGCGTTTGGCCGAAATCCAGGACCGCCTGCAAAACGTGCCCTATCGTCAGGTGCAGGACCGTCCGGATTTTCAATTGGTCCGAGCCAGAATCGCGGCCTTGGTGGGCACCCCACGCGAGGCCTTGCTCTATTTTCAGGACCGCCAACTGGATATCAAACGCCCCGAGGACCGTCCCCTCCTGTACGGCAAGGCAGTCGCCCTGTGGCGCAATGGTCAACTGGACGCCGCAGCCAGCCTGCTCAATGCCGTGATAGAACATTCACCACCCAATGCCCTGTTCGACAGTCTGAACGCCCAGATCGTGCATGACCAGGGGCATCTGAACCGGGCTTTGGCGCTGTATCGCAAAGCTTTGCAGCGTTATCCCGATCAGCGCGCGCTGAACTATGGGTATATCCAGACCTTGTTGGACTCCCATCAGGAAAACGACGCCCTGGAAACGATCTCCAACCGTATGCTGTTCAATCATGTGGACGCTCACCTGTATACCCTACAGGCACGTGCCTTCGCACAGCAAAACAAGGAACTGCCCAGCCATCAGGCCCTGGCGCAAGCCTATCTGCTACAGGACAATCCCTCGGCAGCCCTGGATCAGCTCCAGATTGCCCTGAAAAGTGGTGATGGGGATTTTTATCAAAATTCCAGCATCGAATCCCAGATTCGTGAACTCAAAAAATTGCTGGTCCCCAAAGACAAAAAGAAATCAAAAGACTAGCGCCCGATGACCAAATGGGTTTGGCAGCGCGCACGGCCAAGCCTTTCACCTCCCCGTGACCCCTCAAAGGCCGAGTAATTGCACCGCTTCGCGCGCTGTGGCCCGCCCCTCATCCGCGGGAACCACCCACACTTCTACTTTGCTCTGGGCCCCGTGAATCGCCATGATGGCCTGACCCCGGGCCGCCTGATTGGCTTGCTGGTCCAGTTCCACACCCAACCAGGCCAGGCCCTGAGCCACGTCCTCCCGCAATTGAATATCGTGTTCACCAATTCCTCCGGTAAACACCAGGGCGTCCAGCCCTCTTAATACCGCAATCAAGGCCCCGGATTCGCGAATGACCCGAGCGGTGAACGCCTCGATGGCAAAACGCGCCCGGGCATCATCACTGGCGCGTAGCACGCGCATGTCCGAGGACAGCCCCGACACGCCCAGCAACCCCGATTGCCGATACAGCAAGTGTTCGATCTGCTCCGCGTTCCACCCATGCGCCAGCAGGTAGAGCACCACGCCAGGATCTAGAGCACCGCTGCGCGTGCCCATCATCAAACCATCCAGCGCCGTAAACCCCATGGTGGTGGCGCAGCTCTGACCTGCACGCGCAGCACACAGACTGGCGCCATTACCCAGATGAGCCATCAACAACCGACCTTGCGCCGCCTGCGAGCGGGACCAGAGCATGTGACAGACATGCTGATAGGACAACCCATGAAAGCCGTAACGGCGAATACCCTGGGCCAGAAGATGATCGGGCAAGGCAAAATGGGTTTCGGTAGGAGCAATCTCCTGGTGAAAGGCCGTATCGAAACAAATGACCTGAGGCACCTCGGGCAAGGCGGCACGAAAGCGCGCCACACCGGCCAGATTATGGGGTTGATGCAGCGGTGCCAAAGGATTGAAACGCGCCAAATCCTGCAACACTTCATCGCTGGCTAAGACACTGCCCGCATACACCCCGCCACCGTGCACGACCCGGTGCGCCACGGCCAGCACATGCTCCAGAGTATGTTCGGCCCCCAGACGTTGAAACAGGGACTTAAGCGCGGCTTCGAAGGCGGCCTCTCCAGCTTCCAAGCCCTCCAGAGTCCCCACTTCTGTTGCCGGAAAAACTTCTCCCTGGCGCACGGGATAAAAGGCAAATTTCAGACTGGAAGAGCCCACATTGACGGACAACACACCGGCAGGCGCTGCACCGGATTCGGGTTCTTTGGGCTTCACGGCCGGGAAGGAAGGGGTCATCATGGAAGATTGGATCCGGTTGTTTTTTGAGCGCTCAACGACGCAGGCGGCGCTGATGGTGGGCAATGAGTTTGGCCAATAAGGCTGATCCGATGCGTGAGGGTAGACCATCGGCGCTGCCCGTGAGGGCGATCGGAACCTGCCCCCCCACCACAACGCCACTGGCAGTCGCATTGGCCAGATACTCCAACTGCTTGGCCAGCATATTCCCCGATTCCAGATCGGGCACGATGAGGATATCGGCGTTTCCGGGCATATCGGATTGAATCTGTTTGATACGCGCTGCCTCCTTGGAAATGGCACTGTCAAAGGCCAAGGGACCATCCAGAATTGCGCCGGTGATCTGACCTCGTTCGGCCATCTTGCACAGGGCCGCCGCATCCAGGGTGGAGGGAAGCTCTGGATTAACCGACTCAATGGCCGACAAAAGCGCCACTTGAGGCATAAAAACCCCCAGAATTTCAGACAAAGTGATGGCATTTTGCACGATGTCCACTTTCTCGGTCAGCGTGGGCCGAATGTTGAGCACGGCATCGGAAATCAGGAGCGGTTTGTTATACAAGGGCACTTCAAAGCGATAAACGTGAGACAAACGATGCCGGGTTTTGAAATCGCGATTGACCAGCGCCGCATGCATCATTTCGTCCGTATGCAGGCTCCCCTTCATCAGGGCCTCCACCTTCCCGGCCACCGCCATGTCCACCGCCACGAGGGCCGAGGCCTGGCTATAGGGGGCCGGGACGATGTCCATGCCAGATAAATCCAGTCCGTTTCCTTCTGCCAGATTCCGGATCCGCTCCTCCGGACCCACTAGCACGGGGTCCACCAGACCATAATCCCTGGCTTCCAGCGCACTGCGCAACGCTTCCAGGCTGCAGGGATGGACCACAGCACAGCGCACGGGCTCCAGATTCTTGCCCAGGGAAAGCAGGATTTCATGGGGTTGTGACATGAGACTTTTCCTTCAAATACTGGCTTGTTAGGGGAATATCGAGTTAATATTAGCACGCTCATTGGTGATCCCAATGAAGTTTTCCTTACACTTGAAAAAACGCTGATCGCGAGGTAAATGGTATGTCCGCTCTACCCGATAACGACAAACAGGAAACCCAGGAATGGCTGGAAGCCCTTGATAGCCTGTTAACCCTGGAAGGTCCTGAACGTGCCCATTTTATTCTGGAACAATTGATTGATAAGGCCCGGCGCTCAGGGGCTTTCCTGCCCTACAGCGCCAATACGGCTTATCTCAACACCATCCCTACAGCCATGGAAGTCCCGGTTCCCGGGGATCCAGAAATGGAACACCGGATTCGCTCCCTGATCCGCTGGAACGCCATGGCCATGGTGGTTCGAGCCAATCGCAATTCCAGCGAACTCGGCGGACATATTGCCAGTTTCCAGTCAGCGGCCACTCTGTACGACGTGGGCTTTGACCACTTCTTTCATGCCCCTACGCCCGAGCATGGCGGAGACCTGCTGTACCTGCAAGGGCATTCCGCGCCTGGAATATACGCGCGCGCCTTTCTGGAAGGTCGCATTTCAGAACAACAACTGAGCAACTTCCGGCAGGAAGTGGACGGTCAGGGCCTCTCCAGTTACCCTCATCCGTGGTTGATGCCCGATTTCTGGCAAATGCCCACTGTATCCATGGGGCTTGGTCCGCTCATGTCCATATATCAGGCCCGCTTCATGAAATACCTGCAAAACCGCGGACTGGCCAAGGTGGATGGTCGCAAGGTTTGGGCCTTCATGGGCGATGGCGAAATGGACGAACCCGAGTCCCTGGGTGCTATTTCCCTGGCAGCACGGGAACGCCTGGACAATCTGATTTTTGTGGTGAACTGTAACCTGCAACGCTTGGACGGCCCGGTGCGTGGCAACGGTAAAATCATTCAGGAACTGGAAGCAGACTTCCGCGGGGCAGGCTGGAATGTCATCAAGGTCATCTGGGGTCGACAATGGGATCCGCTCCTAGCCAAGGACCATAACGGGCTGTTACATCAACGCATGATGGAAGTTGTGGATGGCGAGTACCAGAGCATGAAAGCCCACGACGGCGCTTACGTGCGCAAGCATTTCTTTGGAAAATACTCGGAACTGGCGCGCTTGGTGGCGAACATGTCCGATGACGAGATTTGGCGCCTCAATCGAGGCGGACATGATCCCTATAAAGTCTACAACGCCTACTTAGCGGCAGTGCGTCACACAGGCCAACCCACCGTCATCCTGGCCAAGACCATCAAGGGTTACGGCATGGGAGAGGCGGGCGAGGGCCAAAATATCACCCATTCCCAGAAAAAAATGGGCGAGAGCGCACTCAAACAGTTCCGCAATCGCTTCAATATCCCCATCTCTGACGAACTTCTGGGCGAAACCCCGTTTTACCGCCCCCCCGAAGAGAGCCCAGAAATGGCCTATCTTCAGCAACGGCGCGAAAGTCTGGGTGGTTATCTGCCCGTGCGCAAAACTCAGGTAGCCCCTCTACCCATTCCCGAACTCAGTGCCTTCCAGGCGTTGCTGGAGGGCAGCGGTGAACGGGAACTGTCTACCACCATGGCCTTTGTGCGCATTCTCACCACCCTGACGCGAGACAAGGAACTGGCCAAACGCATCGTGCCCATCGTGCCAGATGAATCCCGCACTTTTGGGATGGAGGGGATGTTCCGCAGCCTGGGCATCTATTCCTCGGTGGGCCAGCTCTACCAACCTCAGGATCACGATCAACTCATGTACTACCGTGAGGACGTCAACGGTCAGATCCTGCAAGAGGGGATCAATGAAGCCGGGGCCTTTTCCTCCTGGATTGCGGCGGGTACTTCTTACGCCTCCCACGGAGTCAGCACCATCCCCTTCTATATCTTCTATTCCATGTTCGGCTTCCAGCGCGTGGGCGATCTGGCCTGGGCCGCAGGTGACATGCAATGTCGGGGCTTTCTCATTGGCGGCACGGCAGGACGAACCACGCTCAACGGCGAGGGACTGCAGCACCAGGACGGCCACAGTCAGGTGCATGCCTCCTTCATTCCCAATTGCATCTCCTATGACCCCACCTTCTCGTACGAATTGGCGGTCATCATCCAAAACGGGCTGCAGCGCATGTTTGTGGAACAACAGAACGTGTTCTACTACATCACCACCATGAACGAGAATTACACCCATCCGGCCATGCCCCCCAACGTCCAGGAAGGCATCATCAAGGGGCTGTATCTGCTGCAGCAACAGGCCAAGACCAAGGGCCCCGTTGTCCAGCTCATGGGCTCCGGGACCATCCTGCGCGAAGTACTGGCGGCAGCAACCCTGCTGGAACAGGACTGGGGGGTTTCCAGCAACGTCTGGAGTGCCCCCAGCTTCAACGAACTGGCGCGTGATGGACAAGCCTGCGCCCGTTGGAACCGCCATCATCCAGACCAGCCGGCCCGCCAGTCCTGGGTGGAACAATGCCTGGCCCCCACAACCGGCCCGGTCATTGCAGCCTCCGACTACATCAAAACCTTTACCGAGCAAATCCGTGCCTTTGTTCCACGCCCCTATGTCACATTAGGAACCGACGGCTTTGGACGTTCGGATACGCGTGCCAAATTGCGCCGCTTCTTCGAAGTGGATCGCTACTACGTCACGCTGGCCGCGTTGAAGGCTCTCGCGGCGGATGGCACTCTGTCTTCAGCCATCGCGATGGAAGCCATCAAGAAATATGGTCTGGATCCGGACAAACCGCTTCCTTCCA
>JAJZHV010000059.1 GCA_021804345.1 Pseudomonadota bacterium
TCGGCAACCAGCATCATAGTGTAGGGGTGATAGCTATGGCGCACATGGCGCAGCAACGACAGGGCAATGGCCAGTAAAATGCCAAACTCCACACCCACCAGTACCACGGCTGCCGCAGTGACCAGCGCCAGGGTGAATTCCCCCGGGCTTTCGCGGCGGATGGCGTGCAAGCTCTTGAGGTTGATCAGCCCCAGGGCGATGGTAAATACCAAGCCTGCAAGGATGCAGTGGGGCAGATACTGCAGCCAGTGGCTAAGGAACAGAAGAACGACTACCACCACGGCTGCAAAGGCCAGTTGAGCCCACTGGCTGCGGGCCCCCGCCAGTTCTGCCATGGCCGTCTGGGTGGGGCTGCCGTTGACCACGAAAGTGCCCGTGATGGCGGCGGCGGCATTGGCTGCTGCCAATCCCAGAATATCCGCATTCTCGTCTACCGCTTCCTGGTAGCGTTGGGCAAAGGCGCGGCTGGTGGCTGCACTCTGCGCTAAAATCATCACACAGCAGGAGGCTGCCACCGACATCAGGCTCAAGGCTTCCTGCCAGTAGATGCGGGGCCAGTGCCAGGCGGGTAGACCGCCGACCACAGGGCCCAGAATCGCAATGCCGTGGGCCGAAAAATCAAATTCGTAGCTGGCGCCAATCCCCACCACCACCGCCACAAAGGGCATAGGAAAGCGCGGAAAAAAACGTTTGCAGGCCAGTATTCCGGCCACGACCAGCAGGGACAGCAGCAGGGTGGGCAAACGCACCTGCGGCAGATGGGACAGCAACCAGCCCAGTTGTTCTACGCTGCGCGGTGAGGGCCAGGTGAGTCCGGTCATATCCCCGCACATGGCAATGGCCACCTGCACGCCCACCCCGGCTAAAAAACCCACCAACACCGTGCGAGACAAAAAATTGGCCAAAAAGCCCAACCGAAAAACCCGGGCCAGCAGCAGCAGGCAAGCGGTGAGAAAGGCCACGGTACCGGCCAGTTCCACATAGTCCGCGCTGGACAGAGGGGCCATAGTGCCCAGACGGGTGGCCAGAATGGTGGCTGTGGCTGAATCTGCCGCCACCATCAGATGGCGCGAGGCGCCAAACAGGGCGAAGGCCACCAGAGGCAAAAACACCGTATACAGTCCTGTGACCGCCGGCATACCGGCGATGCGGGCATAGCCCAGAACCTGGGGAATATTCATGGAGGCCAGCACTAGGCCGGCCAGGGAATCGCGGCGCAAAACCGCCCAGGACAAGGGCCGAAGGCCCTTGAACAGGACGCGGTTCAGCAGAAACGCACCCAGCGCGGAAAACAGTCCGGACAAGCGCTCAATCGTCGTCGTCACCACGACCGTAGTAAGGTGCCGGGTATGCCGGAGGGCCGTACCCATAGGGCTGTGGATAAACGGCCTGGGGATAGGCCGGGGCCATGGGCATGGGGGGCGCCATGACCACTGGAGGCTGGGCATACACCGGCGCCTGTTGCGCCATCATGCCCCCCATCAGGCCCCCCACAAGCGCGGATCCAATGGCCCAGCCGGCACCATCGCCCTCGCCGCCGCCCCAACCGCCCTCACCGCCGCGCCAGCCTTCACCGCCGCGCCAACCGCCCTCGCCGCCGCGCCAACCATCGGCCATGGCCACGGAACATGTCAACATCATGAGCAACAACACCGTCAATTTCTTCATGGATCATCCTTTTGTGAGCGCGCGTGAATCAGGTGCGCAAGCATACAGGTACAGCGAAGTTCTGCGTCGGTCCTCCAATTGTACAACCCGCGTGGGTTCGACACCCATTATTTGAAAGCTGTTACTCACTAGCCAGGAACCTGGAGCCATGTCAGCCTGGCATTTTCTCCACAGTCGAGACATGGGATCGGGGGACAAAAACGCATAGACCAAGTCCTGACGACTGAATGAGGTAGACCACAAAGACCCGTAGAAGGTTTCCACGTTGGGAACAAACAGGGTTCGCAGTCGTCCCAGTAGCCAGGGCAAGGGGGCGTTTTCCACCGCGCAAAAATGCACTTCGGGATGGCGCCGGGCTAGATACGCTACCACTGTTCCCGTGCCGGAACCAGCGTCCATGAAGCGCTGGCAACCACTGCTGCGGATCAGTTCCGACAAGGCGTTCAGGGTACTGCGGTTGGTGAGATACAAGGGCACGCGTTCACGCAAGGTATTCCAGAACACCAGCGTCAGGAGCCCCAGGCCCAGCAGGTAATAGGCTGGGGGTGCGCGCCAGGACAGGGCCACGACCACCGCGGGCAGAAAACACAGGTTGATGACATGCCACCAGCGGGGCGCTCCCAGGGCCACCGACACCGCCGCTGCCGCGGCCCCTTGCAGCAGCGCAAAACTGAGCAGGGCGTGCACGCTGATGTAGTGCGTGGCAACCGGCAGCAGGCACAGCAAAAACCCCAGCACCTGCGCAATGATGAAGGGGCGGATCATGGGTGCGTCCTTGGAGCCTTGCGCGCAGGCTCTTCCAACCACAGGGCAGGCATGGCACACTCGCCCTGTTGCCAGTCGTTCCGATTATTCCGGCAGGAGATATTGTGGTGAAAACCTTTCATGATCTGGTCCATGCGGCCAAAGAGCGTATCGTTGAAATTCCCGTTACTAGGGCGGAAGCCGCCATTCAGGCTGCAGATATTCTGATTGATGTGCGCGAAGAAAGCGAATTTGCGGCTGGGCATATTCCCAGAGCAGTGCATATTCCCCGGGGTATGCTGGAATTCAAGATGGATAATGATCCGACTCTGGCGGCGCGCAACTTGCGCCTGGTGGTGTACTGCAAAACCAGTGGTCGCGCAGCCCTGTCTTGCGTGGCGTTGCAGGAGTTGGGGTATACCAGCGTGTGCTCTATCGCCGGCGGTATCGAGGCATGGGTCAACGCGGGCAAGCCCCTAGTGAAGCCTGCTCCCCTGGCCTTCGAATAACTGTTCCTGCCTTTTAGGGCAGGGGAACCTTCTGACCAAACTTCCACTGGTACAGGGTGATGAGCCCGCCCTTCAAGTCGCCCTGGTCATCAAAGCGGATGCGAGCGGTTACACCAGGGTAATCCAGGGTGGCCAAGGAGGGAGCGTAACGGGCCGGATCCACCGAATTGGCGGCGCGCATGGCGGCAATCATGACCCCCACGGCATCATAGCTGTAGGGGGCATAGTCTTGAATGTCGCCATACTGGGCATTGAAGCGTTTTTTGAAGTCCAGTCCGCTGGGCATTTTTTCCAAGGGAAGCCCAGGGAGGCTGCAATAGGCGCCCTGGGCGGCATCGCCCGCCAGTTGGGCAAATTCACGCGAGCATCCGCCGTCGCCCGTCAAGAAAGGTGTGGTTAGGCGCAAGGTACGCAACTGCTTGACCATGGGGCCGCTTTGCGCGTCCATCCCGCCATAAAAAATCAAGTCCGGAGCGCGTGCCTTGATGCGCGTCAGGATGGCGGAGAAGTCGGTACTATGATCGTCCGTATGTTCTCGCCCTAATACCTTGCCGCCATTGACCACGAAGGCTTTGATAAATTCGTCAGCCAAACCTTGACCATAGGCCGTGGCATCGTCAATCACGACCACGGAATGGGTGAGTAGCGAGGCTGTGGCAAACTGCCCCAAAGCCTTGCCCTGCTGCTCATCGTTGGCCATGACCCGAAACGCGGTCTTGAAACCCTGATGGGTATATTTGGGATTGGTGGCCGAAGGGGAAATCTGGACGATACCTGCTTCGGCATAGACCCGGGAAGCGGGAATGGTGGTGCCGGAATTGAGGTGGCCCACGACGCCGTTGACCTTGGCATCGACCATTTTCTGGGCCACGATGGTGCCTGTTTTGGGATCGGCGGCGTCGTCTTCGCTCACCAGTTCAAAATGGACTTTATGCCCCCCGATGATCAGATTTTTGGCATTAGCATCGGCAATGGCCAGTGCTGCACCGTTTTCGTTGTCTTTGCCCAAATGCGCCTGGGGACCGGTGAGCGGTGCCACCGAGCCAATGCGCACCGTCACCACATCGGTACTACCAGCTACCGGCGGCGCAGATTTGCTGCAACCTGCCAGAACCAAAAGTACGCCGATCAACCAGGGGGTTTGCGCCCCGTGCCAAGGAACGCGTTTCATGGGCGTTTATTGCCCCAATACCCACTTGACCAAGGTATGCAGGTCGGCATCAGACACCTGGGCGTTGGCGGGCATCGCCATCGTCCCCCAGACGCCACCGCCACCCTTCTTGACCTTGGAGACTAACTTGCCTTCAGCATCAGCTTGGCCCTTGTATTTGGCGGCCACGTCCTTGTAGGACGGCCCCAGCACCTTATGGTCCACGGCGTGACAGTTCAGGCAGCCGCTTTTTTTGGCCAGTTCGGCGGGGGTTTCAGCAAAGGCCGCTGTTCCAAGAGTCATCAGGCCAGCAGCAATCAGAAGGAATTTCAGGGATTTCATGAATACGTTCTCCGTAATGTTAAGTGGGGGATGAATACTGAAGAGCGCTTATGGGCGCCCCATCAATACCGGTTGTCGTTGCTGTCTCCCGAGAACCATGGTGAATCCTGTGTTCACCCCTGCCGCTGATCGATCAATCAATTCCGTTGACGTCCTTGTCCCGGCCTGTCTGGTTCTGCGCCAGTCATGATAGCCGATTTTTTGGACCACAGCCACAGATAAATCCCCAGCAACAGCATAGGAAGGCTCAACCATTGCCCCATGCTGAAACCCATGGCCAGCAAGCCCAGGAAGTCATCCGGTTCGCGTGTAAACTCCACCAGAAAGCGAAAGCCGCCATAGCCCAGCAAAAACAGCGCGGAGATTTGTCCTGTGGGTCGAGGCTTGCGACTAAACCACAGCAGCAGCAACCCCAGCACCAACCCCTCTAGCACAGCCTCGTACAGTTGCGAAGGGTGACGTGCCAGGGCATCGACGCGCGGAAATACCATCCCCCAAGGGACGTCGGTGACCCGACCCGGCAATTCGCCATTGATGAAGTTGCCAATGCGCCCAAAGCCCAGTCCAAAGGTGACCAGTGGTGCCACAAAATCGGTCACTTCCAGCCAACGCCGCCGATGCTTGCGCGCATACAGCCAACCGCCCGTAATCACGCCCAGAAAACCACCATGAAAGGACATGCCGCCTTGCCAGACGGCAAGGATATCCTGCGGGTGGGCAAGATAGAATTCCGGCTTGTAAAACAGCACATAGCCCAGTCGCCCCCCCAAAATCACGCCCAACACCACATAGGTCAGGAAGCTATCAGCCTGCTCTACCGTCCAGTGAATCCAGGGTTGGGTGCGAATGCGCCAGCGTGCGCCCCAAGAACCGGCCAGAAATCCTGCCAGATACATCAAGCCATACCAGCGCACAGCTAAGGGCCCTAGATGCACTGCCACCGGGTCGAAATCAGGATGCATCAGCATGGTGCCAAACCTTGAGGGTAAAACGGGGGATTATACCTGCCTCAGATAGTGGCTGAGGGTTTGGGCATGAAGCGACGAAAGAGTCGAGGAAAATTGGCCAAGGTTCCCATGACCGCATATCCATAGGGCATTTGCGGTGCGGTCGGGACGTTTTCCAGTCCATTCAGGTCCTTTCCTGGATTGATGTGGTGGTCCACGTGGCGACAATTGTTGAAAGACACCAGCGTGGTGATCCAATTGCTGCAGTCCCAGGTGTGCTGCGGTCCCACGCGTTCGTAACGACCGTTGACGAAGCGCCGGTGCAATCCCCAGTGCTGGATATAGGTAATGGAGGCATCCACCAAATACATCACCACGGTTTGTACGCTCAGAAACACCACGGCCTTCCATCCGGCGACCACCAGCAGGATCCCATTGAGCACCAGGTAAAAGAAAATGGGGCCATAAACTTCCGACCAGAGGTTGCCGCGCGCTCGCGCAATCTCCACGCCCAGACGGAACTGCTTGATCATGTTGCGTTTGGAAAAGGAGGCTAGATTGTCGCTGGCAGTGGTATACAGACTATCTTTGGGTGTGCCCACCAGCACATGGTGCCCTGCGCCATGTTCCTGCGTGTAATGACCAAAACAGACCGAAGTAAAAAACCACTTGGCCAGACGCCGGTCCCACAGGTTGCGACTATGCCCCAGTTCATGACCCAAGGCGTTGCCCGAACCCCCGGCCGTGTAGCCCGAACCGGCACCAGCTAGGAGCGCCAGCCACAGGGGATATTGTGCGGCTAAAAAGGCGCCCAGGATCCCCTGGATCGTGATTCCCGCCAATAGCACCCGCAACGCCCAGAAATTCCAGTAGGGGATGGGTCCCTTGTATTTTCCTGCCGCCAATTCCAGTAGCGGCAGCAGGATCAAACCCACAAACAGGGGCAGCCCCGGATGGCCCAAAAGCAGGCACAGGGCGGGGTTCCAGGCAAAGAAGACCGCAATGCCCACACCGAGCAGGGCGGTTCGATTGGTGAGGGGTGCACGTTTTTTTGTCACGAATTTCATAGGGCAGATATAATACTATAAATCGTGGGGGGTTAGCTCAGCTGGGAGAGCGTCTGGTTCGCAATCAGAAGGTCGTGAGTTCGATCCTCATACCCTCCACCACCAACAAGAAGCCGGGCGGTTCCTCGCCTCGTGCGATCTGCTCGGCAATGTCCGGTGCTAGGCGGGCCAGCTTCAGGATTTTCTGCACCGGGACCATCTTCTCGGCCTCGGCTAGTTCGGCAATGTTGGCCACCCGCCCGGAATCCAGCAAATCTTGTCAGTAAATTGCTCGTGCCAATGCCGACAGCAGAGTGCCATCGGCCAAGTTGCCTTGTCCTCGCCGCATCGCAGTCGCACCACCTGACGTCGGATGCACGATCACCTTCTTGGTGCTGTGCCGCACAATCCGGATCGGAATGAAGGTGGTGAGAATAACGCCCTGCTCAACCTCTCTGGGCCGGGACTGCG
>JAJZHV010000060.1 GCA_021804345.1 Pseudomonadota bacterium
TGGGCTGGATGGTGCTTGCGCAAGGACTCTGCCGCTTCCCTGATTTCTCGTTCGCCCGGCAAAAAAACCAGAATGTCTCCGGCTGTTCGGTGTTGGGTCAATTCGTCCACGGCATCCAGCAAGGCCTGTTGAGGATCTTGGGTGTCCTTGTTCTCCGGGTCCCTGGCAGGGGCCTGGACTGGACGCCAACGCACTTCTACCGGGTAGGAGCGACCGGAAACCTCGATGACCGGGGCGTGGTTGAAATGCCGTGAAAAGCGTTCTGATTCCAGCGTTGCCGAGGTAATGATCAGCTTGAGATTGGGGCGTTGTGGCAGAATGCGACGCAAATACCCCAGCAGAAAATCAATATTTAAACTGCGTTCGTGGGCTTCGTCGATGATCAGGGTATCGTAGCGTCGCAGCAAACGGTCGTGATGGATTTCGGCCAGCAGAATGCCATCGGTCATGACCTTGATCTGGTTATGTTCGGAGAGTTGATCATGAAAACGCACCTGATAGCCGATCTTTTGGCCAAGGGTGGTGCCTAGTTCCTGGGCCAGACGCTGGGCTACACTGCGGGCCGCAATGCGGCGTGGTTGAGTACAGCCGATCAGACCCTGCTGGCCTCGACCCAGCGCCAGACAGAACTTGGGGATCTGGGTGGTCTTGCCCGATCCGGTTTCGCCGCATACGATCAGGGTCTGGTGGGTTGCAATGGCCTGCTGGATGTCCTGTTGCAGGGCATGAATGGGCAAACTGCCATCAAAATTCAGGAGTGCTGCGGGCGGTGCGCCGCTCGTTGGGGGCATGGAGGGGGGGCTAGCGTTCAAACAACTGGAAGCGTTCTCCCCGATCGCCATTGCGGGCTCCACTCCAGCGAAGATTCCAGCCAGCGGGCACGACAAAACTATCTTCCGGCCGGGATTGCACCAGCCACAGGGTACAGCGCGCATGGGGCTCGCGTTCTAGGGCCTGGGTACGCAGGTTGAGGTAATAATACAGCAGACCCCGTTGCGGCTCACCTAGGCCACTGCTTTCAATGCAATTGAAGTGTGCGGGCAGGGCCCGTTGCAAGGCTTGCATCATTGGGGCGTAACTGCGTGAAGCCTCCACGTAGGGAAGCCATAGGGTCATGAGCAGAATCCAGGAGACGGTCATGCCCACTGTCCAGTTGATCACGGCTCGGCGCGGGGAGGGGCGTGAATGCAAAATGGTGAGCAGCCAGAGCACGGTGATGGTCAGGGAGAGGGTAAATTGGGTCCAGTGAAACTGGGTTTGAAAGCCGGGTAACTGGCGATCCAGCCATTGCACTACCGCGGCGGGTTGGCCCGCTAGTTGTGCCACCCAGCCCAGCCAGAGTATGCCGGTCAGCAGGCCAAAGGTGAGCGTTCCAAACCAGTCCAGGGCTGCGCTGGCCCCGCGCTTTAATTGATCAATACCACCCGCTGCCAGCAAGGATAAGGGCAGTAACAGGGGGAGGGCGTTGCTTTCCCGAGGGGTGGTGCCGTAGCCCAGCACCGGTAGCCACAGCAGCAGGCACAGCAGTAACCAGCGTGTGGCTGGTGTTGCCAGACCACGCCGACCATTGCTCCACAGGCCTGCCAGTGCCAAAGGTGTGGCGGGCCAGGCAAACCAGGTGATGACGCCCAGATAATAGGCGGGCAGGGCTTCGGGATCGATCCAGCGGGCCGGCTGAAACAGCGGTGGCGCCAGCAAGGGCCACCAGCGGGCAAAGGCATGGGGGTCTTGAAAGTACAGCAAAACGGGCCAGGCGGCTACTGCCGGCAGGGCGGTCATGAGCCATAAGGACAAATAACGCAGGGGGTGTGCTGGCCGGTATGAGGGAATCAGCAAGGGCGTTAGAATCAGCAGCGGCAAGACTAGCCCCAATGCCAGCAAACCCTGGGATAAGAAGGCCATGCCCAGGCCCAGGCCCCCCAGGAGTCCAGCCCCAGTCGGGCGGGTGCGGGACCAGGGGATGGCCGCCAGCGCCCAGCTGATTCCTGCCAGCCAAGCGAGATGCGCGCTCATTTCATGCGCCCGAATCACCAGGCCCACACTGCCAATGAAGATCAGGATGGTGGCGCGCGAGGCGCGCGCGCCAAACAGGGAGTTGGCCCCGATGGCCAACCCCAGAAAACTCAACAGCATGAACAGGCCACTAGCCAGACGGGCCGCGTCATGATCGGGCAATACGGATGACAGGGATTTGGCCAACAGGGCGGCCACCCAGTAAAACAGGGGAGGGTGACTCAGATAGGGAATGCCGGCAAGATCGGGAGCCAGCCAGCTGCTGCCATGCAGCAGGCCATGGACGATCCCCTGACTGACCGCCTCATCATACTTCCAGGGCGTATGCCCCGTCAGTCCGGGAAGCAGCCACCCCAGGCAAATCAGAACGAACAGAAATGTTTTTAAGGGCGTAGGTTGGCCGTCGAAGCGCAGGTCCTTACCAGATGACAGCAGCGATGACAAAAAGCGCTACTCCCCGAAAAAAGCAAAGGCAGCGCAGACGCTGCCTAGGCGAAGATGATTGGGATCAAGCTTACTTGCGCGCGTATTTTTGACGGAATTTTTCCACACGGCCAGCGGTATCCACGATCTTTTGTTTGCCGGTATAAAAAGGATGGCAAGCAGAACAGACTTCCACGGACAGGGCAGGCTTGCCCAAGGTGGAGCGTGTGACAAAGGTGTTCCCGCAGCTGCAGGTGACGGTGAGTTCGTTGTAGGCGGGGTGAATATCAGCTTTCATGACCATTCCTGAAAAAATAGGGCGCCGGGGTATACGGCGCTTAGCCTTCAATTATGACTGAACGTGCAGTGGTTTGCAACTTTTCTGCGGGCTACCCGCGACGCATGGAATCAAAAAAGTCCGCATTGTTTTTGGTGGCCTTGATCTTGTCCAGCAGGAATTCGATCGCCTCCAGTTCGTCCATGGGGTAGAGCAGTTTGCGTAGGACCCAGATTTTTTGGAGCACATCGGCTTTGATCAGCAACTCTTCCCGACGTGTTCCTGAACGGTTGACGTTGATGGCGGGATAGATGCGTTTTTCTGCCATGCGTCGATCCAGATGAATTTCCATGTTGCCCGTGCCCTTAAATTCCTCATAGATGACATCATCCATGCGCGAGCCTGTATCCACCAGAGCAGTGGCAATGATGGTGAGGGAGCCGCCTTCTTCGATATTACGGGCCGCTCCAAAAAAGCGTTTTGGGCGTTGCAGGGCGTTCGCGTCCACCCCACCGGTCAAAACCTTGCCAGAGGCGGGGACAACCGTGTTATAGGCCCGAGCCAAACGGGTGATGGAGTCCAGCAAAATGATCACGTCACGTTTGTGCTCCACCAGGCGTTTGGCCTTTTCGATCACCATTTCGGCCACTTGCACGTGGCGCGTGGCGGGTTCGTCAAACGTGGAGGAAACCACCTCGCCCTTGACCGAACGCTGCATTTCAGTGACTTCCTCGGGGCGTTCGTCGATCAGCAACACAATCAGGTGCGCTTTGGGGGCATTGACCGAGATGGAATGGGCAATGTGCTGCAGCATGACTGTTTTGCCACTTTTGGGACTAGCCACCAGCAATCCGCGCTGGCCCTTGCCAATGGGGGCAATGATGTCGATGACCCGTCCCGTGATATTTTCTTCAGCCCGGATTTCCCGTTCCAGCACCAGGGCTTCCGTGGGAAAAAGCGGGGTCAGATTTTCGAACAGGATCTTGTTTTTGGAGTTTTCGGGTGGTTCGCCGTTGACGGAGTCCACCTTCACCAAAGCAAAATAGCGTTCCCCATCCTTGGGCGTCCTGATTTCCCCCTGAATGCTGTCTCCCGTATGCAAATTGAAGCGACGGATCTGGGAAGGGCTGATGTAAATGTCGTCGGGGCTTGCCAGGTAGGAGGTTTCGGGGGAGCGCAGAAACCCGAAGCCATCTTGCAACACCTCCAGTGTTCCTTCGCCGTAAATGCTTTCACCGCGTTTTGCCTGATTTTTGAGCAAGGCAAAAATCAGTTCCTGCTTGCGCATGCGGTTGGCGCCTTCAATTTCGTTTTTTGTGGCCATTTCTACCAGTTCGGTGACATGGTAGGTTTTGAGATCGGATAAATGCATGAAAATTAAGTCAACCAGAGAAGTGGATCAATCGGTGGGGGGAGAATACGTTGGAAGTAACGGAAGCCCCGAGGGTGGGACAAGGAAAAACTGCGCCGCTGTGTCAGATGCGGCGCAGGGTAACGTGTTCAGAGGTGGCTGTCAATAAAGGCGCTCAATTGTGATTTGGACAAGGCACCGACCTTGGTGGCCTCCACGTTGCCATTCTTGAACAGGAGCAAGGTGGGGATTCCCCGCACGCCATATTTTCTGGCCATTTCGGGGTTGTCGTCCACGTTTAGCTTGGCAACTTTCAGGCGCCCATCGTAGTCGCGGGAAACTTCCTCCAGAATAGGGGCGATCAGTTTGCAGGGGCCGCACCATTCTGCCCAGAAATCCAGCAATACGGGGGTGGTGGACTGTAGGACATCGGCATCAAAAGAGCGGTCGGTGACGTGTTGAATATTTTCGATCATGGGAATCCTCAAATCTATCAGCAGGGGCTGGAGTTGTTTCGGCAAAGATGGCTGCAGGATGATGGTTTGGTCTTCGAGTCTCAATGGTTTGGAAATAACTTGTGCGCCTGAGCGCCATCATGAGGTTACGCGTTGGAATGCGCTTTGCCACCAGCGAACCCGAGCCTGAGCAGGCCTGTTTGTAAGGGCATGCTACCACAAAATTGAAGTACAGGTGCAAATTGCTTTGCTGATAGAATGACCGCCTTGCCAACTGCACAGGGGTTTGAAGCCCCGTGTGGGTCTGCAAAGGGAACTGGCTTATGCCTATTGCAAATAGAATCCACCCTGGAGGTGTTGCCCCATGACCTACGTGGTTACCGAGTCTTGCATACGGTGCAAGTATACCGATTGTGTGGATGTTTGTCCGGTGGACTGTTTTCGGGAAGGCCCCAACTTTTTGGTGATCGATCCGGACGAATGTATCGACTGCACGCTATGCGTGGCAGAGTGTCCGGCAGAAGCCATTTTTGCGGAAGATGACGTGCCCGAAAATCAGCGGGCCTTCATTGCCCTGAATGCAGAACTGAGTAAACTCTGGTCGCCCATCACGGAACGGATCGAACCACCGGCTGACGCGGATGACTGGAAGGACGTCCACTCTAAAGCCCATCTGCTCAAACGCTGAGCATTCCCTGGCAGCGCCTGGCGCTGTGGAGGAAGCGGACCGTGTTGCACTTTTTCGGCATTGTCCAGCGCCAGCCCATGCTGAAATGGAGGCTTGCTTTCGAAGGAGCCTTCCATGGGATTTTTTGCATTTGGTCCGTTAGTCCGTCGCGCCCGATCACAGCCTGTGCCCAAGGGCACCCTGCCGCGGGAAACGCCGCCCGCTGTTTCACCCCATCCCGAAAAAATCTGGTTTGAGGCCCACGGCATTCCGGTCGTGGAGCGTAACCGCTATTTTCTGTTGACACTGGGCCTCTCCCTGGCCTTGATCATGGCCTGTGCAGCGTTGGTGTTGATGGCTCCGCTCAAGACTGTGGTGCCCTTTGTGCTGGAGAAGGCGGAAGGTGGCGCGGTCATTCCTGCCCCCATGAACGCCCAGCCCTATCAACCCGGCGAGGCAGAAATCCGGTATTTCATTGCCCAGTGGGTGCGCCAGTTGTTGACCATCGACCCGCACCTGACCGAGCAATATCTATCCGAAGCCTATCGGCTTACCCGGGGAAAGGCCACGGTGGAATTTACGGATTGGGTCCAGCGTACACAGCCCATGGGCGAGCTCAAAAAAGACCCCACCCTAACGCGCACGGTATTTATTTCCAGTGTTTCCCTGATTCAGGACCAAGTGGCCTTGGTGCGGGTGACCACCGAACGGCGCAACGCTGGAAACCCCAGTGCCAACCGGGAAAAGTCCATTTTAACCATCCATTTCACCACGCTGGTGCCAAAAACCGAATCGGAGCTGCTCAGTAACCCGGCAGGGTTATTCGTCACACACTTTCTCGTCAACACGGACATGGAAAAATGAACAGGATGACGTTCAAGGAATACGCCGTACTTCTGCTCCTGCTGAGTCTCATGATCTCCGGTTCAGGGGCCCGGGCGGATGCCGTGACCCACAGCAGCGATCCGCGATTGGTCTGTTTTACCTACGATGCAGAAACCACGTATACCATTTTGGCCATTCCCGGGGTCCCCACCGATATCCAGTTGGCGCCTGGAGAAAAAATCACGGGCTTTGCACTGGGGGATACCATTCAGTGGGTGGTGGAGGAGTTGCCCGGGCATCTCTTCATCAAACCCATCAAGCCAGAGCTGTTTACAGCCGGAACGCTGGTAACCGATCGGCGGGTGTACCAGTTGGTGTTTCGCAGTACGACCTTGCAGGGACACTGGATGCAAAAAGTGTCCTGGCGCGAGGCGTCAACCCCGCAGACCACTGCGCCGGTGGGCGCTGTGGGGGCAGAGTCAGGCAAAGGCCCCGACGTGTTGCCCCCGGCTACGCGTCATTGCGACTATGACATCGAGGGTGAGGCGGACTTCAGACCTTTGAGTGTGTGTGATGATGGACGTTTTACCTGGATTCAAATGAGCTCACCCCAGGCTCTGCCAGCCCTGTTCAGGGTGGATGACAAGGAAGCCGTTCTGGTGAATTACATCATCCAGGGCAACTACTTCATGGTGCAGCGCCTGATGCCCGAGATCCTGCTTAAACTGGGGAACGCGGAAGTACGAATCACGCGGAGAAAGTCCTGATGAAAGGGACTTGGGAGGAGGCTGATCAAGCGCGGATCGACTTGCGTCCGGCGGGCAAAATCCGGCGTCAT
>JAJZHV010000061.1 GCA_021804345.1 Pseudomonadota bacterium
TTCCACATCTTGGGTAAAGCCGAAGGTGCGCGCCCGGGCTACCTCCCGCGTATAAGACGTGGTGGCAAAATCCACGGTGACGGCAGAGCCCATCTTGTCAAAGGCTGGGTGCTCGAAGTGCCCTTCGTAGGTGATGCGAAAACCAGGGAAGGGATCAAAGCGCGCGCGTTTGTCGCCCTGCGAGACTTCCAGGGGACTGAGCAGGCGAATGAAGCGTTTGAGCGCATTCTGTTCCACCAACCCCACCGATTGCATGAGGTACACAAAGGGAGTGGCACTACCATCCAGGATGGGCACTTCGGGGCCGGAAATGTCGACAAAGGCATTGTCCACACCCAAGCCGGAAAAAGCCGACATGAGGTGTTCGATGGTGCTCACCTTGGCCCCCTCACGCTCGATCAGGGTGGACAGGCGGGTGTCGGTGACGTAGTGCGCCAAGGCCGGGATGGTTGGGGCCCCGGGAAGATCGGAACGTACGAACACGATGCCCGTATCCACCGGTGCAGGACGCAGTTGCAGGGTGACCTTCACCCCAGTATGCAATCCCACTCCGGTCGTCTGCACCGAATTTTTGAGCGTACGCTGTTTGACCATAACTTGGATTATACCTCAGTTATCCCCCGTGTTTGTGCAACGCAAACCAGGGGTGGGTCACTTCTGCGCCAAGGGACAAACCAACCCCCCAACACGCCGCCAGGTAAGGGATGTGGCCCTTGCCTGGCGGCGTGTTGGGCGCCCGATGCAGGGCCTAGTCAGCCTGTTTGCGCAGAAAAGCCGGAATGTCCAGCATATCCATGCCGTTGTCGCGCAAGGACTCCACCACCGAACTACGCCCACGGCGCATGACGGCGGGGGTATCGATGTCGCCTAGATTGAGGTCGAAGCCCGGCCCATCCGTGCCGGTACGCACCATTTTGAGGGGCGCCTGCTGCTGCCGCCGCACAGGTCCGCCCAAACCGGTGGCCACGATGGTCACCCGCAGGCCGTCTTCCATGGACTCGTCCACCACGCTGCCAAAAATGACCGTGGCATCCTCGGCGGTGAAGTTGCGGATGGTGTTCATGACTTCGTGTACTTCCCGCAGTTTCATACTGGAACTGGCGGTAATATTGACCAGCACACCGCGCGCGCCGGTCAGGTTGACATCTTCCAGCAGCGGACTGGCAATCGCCTGGCATGCCGCCATGCTGGCACGATCCACCCCGTAGGCCTGGGCCGAGCCCATCATGGCCACACCCATTTCGGACATGACGGTGCGTACGTCGGCAAAGTCCACGTTAACCAACCCGGGGCAGTTAATGACCTCGGCAATTCCTGCCACGGCCCCCTGCAGCACATCATTGGCCGCCTGATAGGCCTCGAGCATGCCCACGTCTTCGCCCAGCACACTCAGCAACTTGTCGTTGGGAATGATGATGAGGGAATCCACGTTTTGGGCCAGTTGCTCGATACCGTCCTGAGCCGTTTTCATCCGCCGTCCTTCAAAATTGAAGGGCTTGGTCACCACGGCCACGGTCAGGATGCCCATTTCGCGGGCAATTTCTGCCACCACGGGGGCTGCGCCTGTGCCGGTTCCACCGCCCATCCCGGCCGTAATGAACAGCATGTCCGCACCCGTGATCATTTCTTTGATGCGTTCCCGATCGGCCTGTGCCGCTTGCCGACCCACCTCCGGATTGGCGCCAGCACCCAACCCTTTGGTCAAGGACCCACCCAGTTGCAACAGGGTACTGGCCTTGCTGCGTTTAAGCGCCTGGCTGTCCGTATTCATGGCGATGAATTCGACCCCCGACACCCCATGAGACACCATGTGCTCCACCGCATTGCCCCCGCAACCGCCCACTCCCACCACCTTGATGACCGCATCCAGCACTTCGCACTCCTGAATTTCAAAATTTGTCATGTGTATCTCCTTCCCGACTGACGAGATTTTACCGAATTAAAATGCGCTCTTGAACCAATTTTTCATGCGTTCCACCAACTGGGGAAGCGTCCAGTTGCGTGCACGCGTCACCTGTGCCTTTTGATGCTGTTCTACCCCCGAAATCAACAACCCCATTGCCGTGGCAAAGCGTGGATTTTTGACCACGTCCGCCAGCCCTCCCCGATAGCCGGGCAACCCCAGTCGCACCGGCATATGAAAGATCTCTTCTCCCAACTCCAACATGCCTTCCATGCTGCTAGTCCCTCCGGTGAGCACGATGCCGGAGGAGAGCATGTCCTCCAGCCCATTGCGCCGCAGCTCTGCCTGCACCAGAGCGAATAGCTCTTCTACTCGGGGCTCGATCACTTCCGCCAGGGTGTGGCGCGACAGCATGCGCGGTTCCCGGTCTCCCACCGAAGGAACTTCCACCATGTGCTCCGCATCCGCCAGTTGGCGCAAGGCACAGCCATGGGCCATTTTGATCTCTTCCGCTGCAGCCGTAGGCGTGCGCAAAGCCATGGCGATGTCATTGGTGATTTGATCACCAGCAATGGGAATCACTGCCGTATGGCGAATGCCCCCTTGGGCAAACACCGCCAGATCGGTGGTGCCCCCGCCAATGTCCACCAGGCATACCCCCAGATTGCGCTCATCCTCGGTCAGTACGGAGGCCGCCGAGGCCAGAGGCTGCAGGATCAGGTCACGCACCTCCAGACCACAGCGGCGCACACATTTCATGATGTTCTGAGCAGCCGATACCGCCCCGGTCACGATATGGACTTTTACCTCCAGACGCACACCACTCATCCCCACCGGTTCACGCACCCCTTCCTGGCCATCGATGATGTATTCCTGTGTGAGGATGTGCAGCACCTGCTGGTCGGTAGGAATACTCACGGCGCGCGCTGTTTCCAGCACCCGGTCCACATCCGTGTGGGTGACTTCCTTGTCCTGGATGGCCACCATGCCGTGTGAATTGAAACTTTTCACATGGCTGCCCGCAATTCCGGTAATGACTTCTCTGATCTTGATATTGGCCATCAACTCGGCATCTTCCAACGCTCGCTGGATAGAATTGACCGTAGACTCGATGTTCACCACCACTCCGCGCTTGAGCCCGCGCGAAGGATGCTGACCCAGCCCAATCACTTCGAATCCGGACCCATCGGACAAAATCTCTGCCACGATGGCCACGATCTTGGAGGTCCCAATATCCAGCGCAACAATCAGACTTCGACTTTCTCGCGGCTTTGCATTCATGAAACCATTCACCTCCGCGCCTGCCCCTGACGGTGCAACGCTTGCCCTGTCAGTGTTTTTTGTGAAAACGCTCGACCTTTAATCTGCTTCACATCCCTTACTCCGGTTTATTTCTGATTCCAGCCCATCCGGATGGATCCGAATGCGCCGCCTCGATACCTCATGAGCCCCCGCCCGGCGTCTCCGAGCGCAGGGCAAACCCGTTGGGATAGCGCAAGTCCACGCTGGTTCCTGCCAGCGCAGCTGCAGTACCAAACATGGCGGGATAGACCCGGACAAAGCGTTGCAAGCGCTCCTCCACATTATCCCGCCCCAATTCCAGACCCAGTCCATTGTCCAGCTGCAGACCCCAGGCACGCCGCTCGGACAGGGTGAGCAGGGCCACATGGCGTTTGAGCGGCACTAGGGCCTGATCGAAGCGGCGCAGGGCCTGGAGCATTTCCACGCCGGCATCGGGTGGGCCCTCCAGATGCGGTAAATCACCGCTGTAATCCGCCGTGAATACTTCTCCTTCAGTATTAAGCAGTGTGTTTTCGCCCCAACGTGCCGCCACATGCTGCTCCTGGACCTGCACCTCCAGACCGTTCGGCCAGAGCCGGCGCAAGGTCACGGAACGCACCCAGGGGATGGTGCGCAACTCTGCCGTGGCCGCATTCAGGTCCAGCGTAAAAAAATTGCCGTGGACCGTGCGCGCACGTTTGGCCACAAGCTCCCGATCCACCTGCTGTAATTCTCCCGTCACCACCGCGCGCCGGATCTGGAACATGGGCTGCCTGACCAGCCACACCGCAGCGGCCGCCAAGAGCCCCAGCAGCAGCCCCAGAGCCAGCAGTTTCAGCGCCAGCAACGCCCATTGGCGGCGCCCGATGGCAACCTTTGGGGTGGATTCGGCGCTGCGTCGCCGACTGCCCATGCTCTCGCCACGACGCTGCACGTGGCGCGGTGGTTTTTCCCGCACGGGCTTGTGGGGAGCCGAAGCAGGGGCTAAGCCCCGCTGTTCCTTGCGCCAAAACCGTCCCGCCAAGGTCAAAACGGTCATGCCAGTTCTCCCACGATGCGTACTTCTGTGACCAGCGCCACCCCATGGATGGCCCACACCTGCTGCTGCACGCGCTCAATCAGCCGTTCGATGGCGCGCGCCGAGGCTTGGCCCCGATTGATGATGAAATTGGCATGCTTGAGCGAGACTTCGGCCTCTCCTTCGCGCGCACCCTTCAAACCGCAGGCTTCGATGAGGCGCGCTGCATAATCGCCCGGAGGGTTGCGAAACACCGACCCCGCATTGGGCTGGTTGAGGGGTTGCGTTGCCACCCGCTGGGCCAGCAGCGCGCGAATGCGTTGCAGGGCTGTACTGCTGGAACCGCGGGCAAATTGCAGGCGTGCCGCCAAAAACCATTCGGGCGCTGGCTCCAGTGCACGGGGGCCCTCCTCCTCTCGCTGTGGCGGGTGTTTTAACTGCACATGGCGATAGTGAATGTGGTAGTCCTGGGGAGTGCGTACCCGAATGACTCCCCTTCGATCCAGCGTGGTGACGGAGTCCACATGATTCCAGATTTCATCGCCATAACAGCCTGCGTTCATCGCCAGAGCCCCGCCTAGGGTTCCCGGGATACCCGCCAAAAACTCCGCTCCCGCCAAACCCGCATGGGCTGCCAGACGCGCCACCTTGGGTGCGGGCACTCCGGCTTCCACTTCCAGCACCGCCCCCGTGGCATCCTGTTGCAACAACTCGCTTTGCCGCAATGCGCCATGCGTCAACACCACCGTGGCATCCAGCCCGCCATCACGCACCAGCAGATTGCTGCCCAGACCCACCACGTGCAAGGCCATACCAGCGCTCTGGGTCTGCACAAAAGCGAGCAGATCAGCCCGGTCCCGGGGCCGGTAACAACGCGCGGCACAGCCTCCGGCACGCCAGCTGACATGCCGGCTCATGGGTTCGTTGTAGCGCATTTCACCGGGCTGCAACGTGCGCTCACTCATAGCCGCTTCCCGGGAACCGCGCTGGAAACCTGTTCTGCCAACACCAGGGCGGACGCCACATCCTGGACCGCCGGTGCCAGCGAGCACTGCTGCGCCAGCAGGCCCGGCAATTGCCCGATGTTTCCCGCTCCCATGGTGATCAGCACATCTCCGTGCTGCAGGGTGGCCATCAGCGCCTGCACCGTGGCCCACAAGTCTGCCGTCAGTTGCACCGGCAACGGGCCAGCCTCCTGTATAGCCTGCTGCAAAGCGCTGCTGTCGGCCCCTGCAATGGGCGCTTCTCCGGCGGGGTAGATGGGTAACAGCAGCAGGGCTTCCACCCCGCTGAGAACCTGTACGAAGGCAGAGAAACAATCCCGGGTACGGGTATAGCGGTGCGGTTGAAAGGCCAGCACCAGACGGCGTCCGGGAAAAGCACCCCGGGCGGCGGCCAGGGTGGCGGCCATTTCCACAGGATGATGACCGTAGTCGTCCACCAGGGTGAAGTATCCGCCCTGGGGCAGTTGGCGTTCGCCATACCGTTGAAAGCGCCGCGCCACCCCGTTAAATCGTTCCAGGGCCCGGACGATGGCCGGATAGGGCGCACCCAGTTCCACAGCCACGGCAATAGCCGCCAGCGCATTAAGGACGTTATGGTCCCCGGGCAAATTGAGGGTGATGTCCAGACGGCGCACCGAACGATGTTCGCGTTCCAGATCGAGTTCCACCCCAAAGCGCATTCGCCCCGCTTCAGCACGCACCTGCACTGCGCGTACCATGGCCCCTTCCTCCAGGCCATAGGTCACCACGGGCTTGCCGAAGCGACCGATCAATTCCCGCACCACCGGGTCATCCAGGCACAGAACGGCCACACCATAAAAAGGCAGATGCTCTAAAAACTCCAGAAAGGCTGACTTCAGGCGCTCGAAATCATGACCGTAGGTTTCCATATGGTCGGCATCGATGTTGGTGACCACCGCCATCACGGGCTGCAGGACCAGAAAGGAGGCGTCGGACTCATCCGCTTCAGCCACGATGAACTCCCCGCTCCCCAAGGCCGCGTGGGTCCCCGCGCTGTTGAGCCGGCCCCCGATCACGAAGGTGGGATCCAGTCCCGCTTCGGCCAGCACACTGGCGATCAGGCTGGTGGTGGTGGTTTTGCCATGGGTGCCTGCCACGGCAATGCCTTTTTTGAGGCGCATCAACTCGGCCAGCATCATGGCCCGTTGCACTACGGGAATGCGATGGGCGCGTGCAGCCAGCACCTCGGGGTTATCCGCCTGAACGGCAGTGGACACCACCACCACATCAGCACCCTGAATGTGGTGCGCATCATGCCCCTTCCATACCAGGGCACCCAAACCGGCCAGGCGTTGTGTGGCGGCATTAATCCCCAGATCGGAACCGGTGACGGTATACCCCAGATTGAGCAGCACCTCGGCAATACCGCTCATGCCCGAGCCGCCAATCCCTACAAAATGCACCTGCCGAACCTTGTGCTTCATGCAGCTACCTCCTCACAACTGCGCGCCATGACCTCGGCCGCTTGCAAGCGCGCCATGGTGCGTGCAGCCTGGGCCATGCCTAGCAATACCGGGCGCGTCAGCTGACTCAACCATTGGGCTAGGCTCTCCGGAGCCAATTCCGCCTGAGTCAGGACACAGGCTGCACCCACCTGTTCCAGAAAGCG
>JAJZHV010000062.1 GCA_021804345.1 Pseudomonadota bacterium
CCCTAGAAGAGGGCCCTGCCAGCCAAAGCTATGGGCTACAAGTGGCCGCCCTGGCAGGGGTTCCCGCCGGGGTAATCCGCCAAGCGCGGCGCACCCTGCGCGAACTGGAAGCCCAAGCGCTACACCATCCCCGCCAAGGGGATCTGTTCATGCCTGCCAGTGCGGACAGCCACCAGGCCCCAGAAGGCATAACACACAGCCCGGCGCAAACATCCCAGGCCGAAAACCCCGCGCCCGCCTCGCACCCCCTAGTGGAGCGCCTGAGCGCGCTCAACCCCGACGAACTCAGCGCCCGTGCCGCACTGGAACTGCTCTACGAACTGGTCCAGCAGGCCCGGGGGTTAGGCCCACAGCCCCGATCCACAGATCTGCAGAGCCACACTCTCTGACCTGCCCCCCCACCAACGGGGATGTCCAATCAATGGTGATGACCGTGATCGCCGTGTACATGCCCGTGGGAAAGCTCCTCTTCGGTGGCCTCGCGCACACCCTGGACGGTGCAGACAAAGACCAAGGTTTTGCCCACCAACGGGTGATTGCCATCCACCACCACCGTGTCCTCAGTCACCTCAGTGACGGTGTACAGAACGGTTTCGTCTTCGCCGGCCCCTTCGGGTTGCCCTTCAAACTGCATGCCTGTTTGAACCTGCGGGGGAAACAGGTCACGCGGTTCTGTGCGCTGCAGGGAGGCATCATACTCGCCGAAGGCGTCTTCCGGTTCCATCGTGACCGTGCAGGAATAGCCTACGGTCTGGCCTTCTAGGGCCTCTTCCACCATGGGGAAAATACCATCATAGCCACCATGCAGGTAGCTGATGGTGGGATCGCTTTCTTCCAGTAGGGCCCCCGCATCATCCGACAGGGTGTAACTGAGGGTAACGACCGAATTCTTTGCAATGACCATTGTTTACTTCAACTCCTTCACCAGGTTCAACACTTCGACCACATGGTCACGGCTGTTATAAACCGGCACAGCGTGCCGGACCATACCGTCGCGGTCGATGACGTAGGTCACGCGATCCACACAGGTGCGCAAATGCCCACCCAATTCTTTTTCGTGCAACACATCGTAGCGGCGACAGACTTCGCCTTCCACATCCGACAATAACCGGGCATTGAGGCCATGGGCCTCGCAAAAATCCGCGTGACACAGGATGTCGTCCTGCGACACACCCATCACCACAGCCCCGTGATGTAAAAACTCGTTTTCCCGATCGCTGAAATTGATGGCCTCCTGAGTACATTGGGGCATGCTGTCACGGGGATAAAAAAACAAGACGACTTTCTGCTTTCCCCGAAAGTGGGACAGGTTCACCATTTCCATTTCGGAATCTGGCAATTCGAACCCCGGGGCTTTTTGTCCCACCTTGAGCATGACCACCTCCCATACGTTGGGCCGATTCTAACCCATCCGTGCCCGTGATGCAGCGAACCCCATCCGGGCGCCTGCCAGGATCAGTTCTTGCACAAGAGAACTGCAGCCGCGCCTCAGGGATATCCTTCTGCCTGCAAAAAGGCAACCCCCTGGGCATCCTTCGCCGAGAGCACGGGCGCCATGCCCCCCAGGGCCTGTAATGGCCAGGGAATGGCCAATGTGGCATCGTTCCAGAGAATGCTCCGTTCGGCAGAAGCAAGCCAATAATCCGTAGTCTTGTACAAAAATTCCGCCTGTTCCGACAAGGTCAGAAAACCATGGGCAAAGCCTGGTGGAATCCACAGCATGCGCTTGTTTTGCGCGGACAGTACCACCCCTTCCACGCGCCCAAAGGTGGCCGAACCGTGGCGCAAATCCACAGCCACATCAAACACCTCGCCGTGAATGACGCGCACCAGCTTGCCCTGGGGCTGCTGCAGTTGATAGTGCAGCCCACGAAGCACCCCGCGCACCGAACGGGAATGGTTGTCCTGCACAAAACGCGCAGATACCCCGGTGTGTTGCAGAAAATCGCGCTCGTTGTAACTTTCGTAAAAGAAACCGCGATCATCTCCAAACACGCGGGGCTCGATGATCAGGACTTCTGGAATACCGGTGGGAATGACTTTCATACGCTTGGAAAAACCCGTGTGAATGAACTCGTTGAAAAAAGTGGGACCCTGAGCGGGGCCCTATGACCCGCAATCAAGGTAGAGCGGGGTGCGCCTCCATACAGTGCAGCAATGCCTGTGGCCATGACTCCAACCGCACCCCAAATACCAGGGCCAGACGCTGATTGTCCAACCGGCTATTGGCAGGGCGTTGAACCGGTGTGGGGTAGTCCCGGGTAGGAATAGGAAGCAACCGGGCCTGACAGTGGGCACAGTGTTGAAAAATAGCCTGGGCAAAACCGAACCAAGTGGTCGCGCCCTGATTGGTCATGTGATAGAGCCCGCGGTGTGTCTGAAAGAATTCCAGCAGGGACAGCCCCGAAGAGGCTCCTGCCAAGGCCTGCTGCACAATGGCCACCGTGGCCTGAGCCAGGGACCCGGCCCAGGTGGGAGCACCCCACTGATCATCGACCACGCCCAACTGCGGACGCTCCTTACCCAGACGCAGCATGGTATTGAGAAAGTTATGCCCATGCCGGCTAAACACCCAACTGGTGCGAAAAATCAGGCTGGGGGCTGCACTCTCCAGCAAAGCCTGTTCGCCAGCCTGTTTGGAACGACCGTACACACCGAGCGGACCCGTGGGATCCGTTTCCAGGTAGGGCGTGGGTTTGCTGCCGGAGAACACATAATCCGTTGAATAATGGATGAGGGCAGCCCCCTGCCGGTGACAGACTTCGGCCAAAACGGCCGGGGCCCGGGCGTTGACGGCAAAGGCTGTGGCAGTGTCGGTTTCTGCCTGGTCCACGGCCGTATAGGCCGCCGCATTGATGACCAGGTGGGGACGGTGCTGGCGCAGCGCAGCCTGCAGCGCCTGCTCGTCGGCCAGATCCAGGGCACTGCGATCCAGCGCCACCAGCGTGCCCAAGGGGGCGAGCAGTGGGACCAGCGCAGAGCCCACCTGTCCGCCAGCGCCCGTGAGCAGAATGGTCATCCTAGACACGCGTGGTTTCCCTTTAAGGATTCGTGAAAAGGCGTATTCTCTCACAGGCGAGCCCAGCGCTGCACCTGGGTGGAGTACTGGGGCTTCAATCGGGTAGAATACCGCTTTTACATTTGGGAATCAGGTCATGTTGCAAGGTAGCTTGGTGGCCATCGTCACCCCCATGCACGAAGATGGCACCCTAGACTATCCCCGTCTGCAGGCGCTGGTGGACTGGCACGTACAACAAGGCACTGCGGCTATCGTGGTGGTGGGCACCACGGGCGAATCACCCACCGTGGACGTGCAGGAGCATGAGGCCCTCATCAAGGCCACGGTGTCCTATGCCGCTGGAAGAATTCCCGTAGTGGCGGGCACCGGCGCCAATTCCACCCGGGAAGCCATCGAGCTCACGCGCTTTGCACGCAGCGTGGGGGCCGACTATGCGCTCTCGGTTGTGCCTTACTACAACAAACCAACCCAGGAAGGGCTGTACCGTCATTTCAAAAGCATTGCCGAGAGCGTGGACCTGCCCCTCATCCTGTACAACGTTCCTGGACGCACCGTGGCCGACTTGTCCAACGACACTGCGCTGCGCTTAGCCCAGATTCCCGGCATTGTCGGCATCAAGGATGCCACCGCCGACTTGTATCGCGCCACCGATCTGTTTGCGCGCGCTCCCCAGGGGTTTGCCTGTTATACGGGGGATGACGGCACAGCAGCGGCTTTCATGCTGCTGGGTGGCCAGGGCGTGATCTCGGTCACCGCCAACGTTGCCCCGGCCGCCATGGCTCAGCTCTGTGCCGCAGCCCTGCGCGGCGATGCCCTAGCCACGCGCCAGATCAACACTCCTTTGCTGGCGTTGCATCGTGATCTGTTCGTCGAGGCCAATCCGATTCCCGTCAAATGGGCCCTGCACGAAATGGGTCGGATTGGACCGGGGCTGCGCCTGCCCCTGACACCGCTGGCCTCCGCTTACCACGATCTGGTCCGGCGCGCCTTGCGCAGTGCCGGCGTTCTTCCCCAATCAACGCAGTGAGAATGTAGATGAGTCCACAGCACCGCCGGGTCCAGCACATCAGCCTGGGTCTTCTTATCCTGACCGGCCTGGCCGGCTGCACCGTCGACACCAGTTTTTTGCAGTCCAAGAAGGTGGATTACAAAAGTCAGGCAGAACCTACGGCCCCGCTGGATGTTCCCCCCGACCTCACTCCGCTGCCGCAGGATGATCGCTACGCCATTCCCGGTCAAGACAAGAGCAAGGGGACCACACTCACCCAGTTCAACAAGAACCAGGGTGAAGACCAGCCGGCCAGCGCCCCAGTGGGTAACGGCAAGGTGCTCCCCGCCCTGGCTTCCAAGGTCCATATGGAACATGATGGCGCCCAGCGTTGGCTGGTAGTGGATGCACCAGCCGAGCAACTATGGCCTGTGTTGAAGGACTTTTGGCTCAGCAACGGCTTCACCCTGACCCTGGATGACCCCACCATCGGCCTGATGGAAACGGATTGGACCTCCAATGCCTCCGGAGCCCCTTCCGATTTCTTCAAAAACATCCTAGGAAAAATCGTCGACAACCTGTTCAGTTCACCCATCAAGGACAAATACCGCACCCGACTGGAACGCGCCACCAATCCCAACAGCACCGAAATCTTTATCACCCACAAGGGCATGGAAGAGGTGGTCAGCAAAGACTTTACCGGCACCAGTTGGCAGCCGCGGCCAGAAGACCCGGAACTGGAAAACGAATACCTGAAAAAACTGGCCCTGCGCCTGGGCACCGCACCCGACCAGGCCAATACCCTGGTTGCCGAATCCAAGCCGGGCAGCGGGGTAGCAGCTACGGCAAGCAACCCTGCCAGCGAGCAGATTGTGAAACTGCCCGATGGCGACGAGCAGATTGTGATGAATGAACCCTTCGACCGCGCCTGGCGTCGGGTAGGCTTGGCCCTGGACCGCAGCGGCTTTACGGTGGAAGATCGCGACCGTTCCAATGGGGTGTATTTCATTCGCTTCACCGACGCCGAAGGCTTGGTGAAGAAGAAAAAGGAAAGCTTCCTTGCCGGGCTCATGTTCTGGAAGCCGGACGACAAATCCAAGGACACGCAAACCTATCGGCTCACCCTCACCAGCATCAGCGGCAAGGGTTCCCACGTGGATGTGCGCGACAAAACCGAGCATCGCATTGCACCAGATCTGGCGGATCGTATTCTCAACCTGATCGTGGAACAGTTACACTGAGCGCGCATCAACTTTTATGATGCGGGTGGCCTCTTTGGGCAGTGGCAGTGAAGGAAACGCGCTCGTGGTCTCTGTTCCGGGAACCACCATCCTGCTGGATTGCGGTTTTTCCCTGGCAGAAACCACGCGTCGCCTGGCGCGACTGGATCTGCACCCCCAGCAACTGGATGCCATTCTGGTCACCCACGAACATACCGATCACATCTCGGGGGTTGCCAGTCTGGCGCGGCGCTATCATCTGCCCGTTCACGCCAGCCATGGCACCCTGAGCGCCCTGACACAGCGGCTGAATCAAAGCCAGTGCGTAGCCCTGACCAGCGATCGCCCCTATACCCTGGGAGCCTTGCGCATCGAACCCTTCGCCGTCCCACACGATGCGCGTGAACCGCTGCAATACGTGGTAGGAGATGGGCAGCGCCGTTTGGGCGTGCTCACCGACGTGGGTTGCACCACGCCGCACATTCAGGACATTCTGTCGGGCTGCGACGGCCTGATCCTGGAAACCAACCACGATCCCGACCTGCTGGAACAAGGCCCCTATCCGGCCACCCTGAAGGCGCGGGTGCGCGGCCGCTTTGGGCATCTGGCCAACCACCAAGCAGCACAACTATTGGCCAGCCTGGATCGCTCGCGCCTGCAATGGGTGGCGGCAGCGCACCTGAGCCAGCGCAACAATACACCACAGCATGCGCGCCAGGCGCTGGCGGCAGTGCTGGCATGCCCGGCAGGGGACATTCCCGTGCTGGACCAACAACTGGGTCTGCCCTGGAGGACTCTAGAGGATCTTTTGCCGGGCCTGGCAACACCCGGTTAGCGTGCCCCTAGGGTTGTGGCATTGGCCCATAAAAAAACCGACCCGAAGGTCGGTTTTTTTATGCAGCGATGTGACGATTTACTTCTTGTCGGCAGCAGGAGCGGCAGGCGCAGCAGCATCAGCCTTGGGGGCTTCGGCAGCAGGGGCGGCAGGCGCAGCAGCATCAGCCTTGGGGGCTTCGGCAGCAGGCGCAGCAGCAGGTGCCGGTGCAGGAGCTTCTGTCTTGGGAGCTTCGGGCTTGCTGCAAGCAGCAACGGCAACGGCAAACAAGGCAGCGATGAGAAGATTCAGTTTCATTTTGATTCCTATCGATAGAAGTAAAGAAGAGTAGACGACAACCTGAAAAGCCTCCGGTGGCTGTCCAGATTGCGCAAGGTTACACCATAAAGTTGCAATGCAGCAAGTTTTTTTTGCGGCCCCAGGCGCATCATCAGGCATTCAACAAAGGGCGCTCCAGAGAGGACCTAAGGGGTCATTTCACGCTAGAATGACTCTCTTGCGATCTTTCGATTCGTTCTCACTGGAGACCCTCACTCATGGATTACCGCATTGCCCCCAGTATCCTTTCCGCTGATTTTGCCCGCCTGGGAGAAGAAGTCTCCCAGGTCATCGCCGCCGGCGCCGATATCATCCATTTCGATGTCATGGACAATCACTATGTGCCCAACCTCACCATTGGACCGTTGGTGTGCGCAGCCATCCGCCCCCATACCCAGGCCCTCATCGACGTGCACTTG
>JAJZHV010000063.1 GCA_021804345.1 Pseudomonadota bacterium
ATCGACAATGGCAGGTGTGGGAAAAAGACCAGTTGCCCGGCCACTCCGGTGCCGAGGCTGCCCCCGCCGTCAACCCCCAGGCCCTGGACGCCGGGGCGCCACAGACCCTGACCGTCCTGTTCTGTCAGGTCCGGGAGCAGTATCCGGCGGGCTGCAAAGAGGCGCTGCGCGAGGCCGGGTTTCAGGTGATGTCCTGCAGTGCTCTGGAACAGGCCGCGCGGGTGATGACCTTGGGTCAGGCTCAGGTTCTGGTGGCTTGGTTGGATCCGGAGGCTCTGGGGGCGCAGAGCCAGACCCTGCGCGCCGTGCCCAATGACTCCGCGCATGCGCTCATCGTGCTGAGCGATGAGCCCGATGACACCCAACGGGCCGACTGGCTGCTTTGGGGCGTGGATGCCATTTTGCCCCAGCAAACCGGATCCGACCTGCTGTGTGCCCAGGTGGCACGGGTTGCCGAGCGCCTGCGCCTGCATCATCGCCTGGAGCATGAACGTACCACGCACCGTCATGTTCTGTCCCAGTTGGTGGTCACGGCGCGCAAGCTGCATCATCAATCCCTCACCGATCCCCTGACTGATCTGTCCAACCGGCGCATGGCCGAGGCTTTTCTGAAGCGCCATTGGGCCCAGTCCGAGCGCCGCCGCACCCCTCTGTCCTGCATGCTCATCGATCTGGATCACTTCAAGTACATCAACGACACGCATGGCCATGATGCCGGCGACCGGGTGCTGCAGGCCTTTGCCGAACTGCTCAAAATCCAGTGCCGGCAAGAGGACTTGGCCGTGCGCTTTGGTGGAGACGAGTTTTTGCTGATCTGTCCCTTGACCTCTCAGGCCGAGCTGGAGTTTGTGCAGCGACGGTTGCTGGCCGCAGCCAGCCGGTTGACCCTGGATACTGGCCCCTTGCAGTTTTCCCTGGGGCTGGCCGAGCGCGATTTCGACACCATGCGCGCGCCAGAGCACCTATTGCTGCTGGCCGATCAGCGCTTGCTGGCCGCCAAACAGCGGCGTTGACTCGGCTGCATTATTCCCGCACGTATCCCTCCACGAGCGCTTGGACAGTGCTAATATCTACTGGTTATGATCAGTGGAACGAAAGGCCCCACAGGGCCTGGTAACGGTATAAGTAAAACTGATCTAACCGATCAAAATAATTTAATTTACTTATGCATCAAATCTTTTAAGATGCTCACTCAGCAAGACAACGAAAGCACGCACCCCAACGGAGGAAAAACATGGCTGTAAAGACATACAATGCTGGTGTGAAGGAATATCGCCAGACCTATTGGACCCCTGAGTACACCCCCAAGGACACAGACCTTCTGGCCTGTTTTAAAATCACCCCACAGCCTGGCGTGGACCGTGAAGAAGTAGCCGCTGCCGTGGCTGCCGAATCCTCCACCGGCACCTGGACCACGGTCTGGACCGACTTGCTGACCGACCTGGATTATTATAAGGGCCGCGCCTACAGTATCGAAGATGTCCCCGGCGATGACACCTGCTTCTACGCCTTCGTGGCCTACCCCATCGACCTTTTCGAAGAAGGCTCAGTGGTCAATGTGCTCACCTCCCTGGTGGGTAACGTGTTCGGGTTCAAGGCCCTGCGCGCCCTGCGTCTGGAAGACGTGCGCTTTCCCCTGGCCTATGTGCTGACCTGCGGTGGCCCCCCACAGGGCATTCAGGTGGAACGAGACCGCCTCAACAAGTACGGTCGTCCGCTGCTGGGATGTACCATCAAGCCCAAGCTGGGTCTGTCCGCCAAAAATTATGGTCGTGCGGTGTACGAATGTCTGCGCGGTGGACTGGATTTCACCAAGGATGATGAAAACGTCAACAGCCAGCCCTTCATGCGCTGGCGTGACCGCTTCGATTTTGTGCAGGAAGCCACCATCAAGGCCCAGCGCGAAACCGGCGAACGCAAGGGGCACTACCTCAATGTGACCGCGCCCACGCCCGAAGAAATGTACAAACGCGCCGAACATGCCAAGGCCATTGGCGCACCCATCATCATGCACGACTACCTCACCGGCGGCCTGACGGCCAACACGGGGCTGGCCAACTGGTGTCGCGACAACGGCATGCTGCTGCACATTCACCGGGCCATGCATGCGGTGCTGGATCGTAACCCGCACCACGGGATTCACTTCCGGGTTCTCACCAAGGTGTTGCGTTTGTCCGGGGGTGACCACCTGCACTCCGGAACCGTGGTGGGCAAGCTGGAAGGCTCCCGCGAGGCCACCCTGGGCTGGATCGACCTCATGCGCGACGAGTACATCAAGGAAGACCGCAGTCGTGGCCTGTTCTTCGACCAGGACTGGGGTTCCATGCCTGGCCTGTTCCCGGTGGCCTCAGGCGGCATTCACGTGTGGCACATGCCCGCGCTGGTGAATATTTTTGGCGATAACTCCGTGCTGCAGTTTGGTGGTGGCACCCTGGGCCACCCCTGGGGCAATGCAGCCGGAGCCGCCGCCAACCGCGTGGCACTGGAAGCCTGTGTGGAAGCCCGTAATCAGGGCATCCCGGTGGAAAAGGAAGGCAAAGCCGTGCTGACCAAGGCGGCGGAAGGCAGCCCCGAACTGAAGATCGCCATGGAAACCTGGAAAGAAATCAAGTTCGAGTTCGATACCGTGGACAAGCTGGATGTGGCCCATAAATAAGCCAGCCGCGCCCTTGACCGCACAACCGATCATTGCTCAAAAATATTGTAAGGAGTCCTCATGAGTGAAGTAATGGATTACAAGTCGCGCTTAAGCGACCCGGCCAGCCGCAAGTTTGAAACGTTTTCCTACCTGCCGGCCATGGCCCCAGACCAGGTGCGCAAGCAAGTGGAATATCTGGTTAAAAAGGGCTGGAACCCGGCCATCGAACATATCGAGCCCCAGTACCTGATGGATTCTTACTGGTATATGTGGAAGCTCCCCATGTTTGGCGAAACCGACGTGGACAAGGTACTGGCCGAGGCCGAAGCGTGCCACAAGGCCAACCCGGACAACCACGTGCGCCTGATTGGCTATGATAATTTCAGCCAGTCCCAGGGTGCCTCCATGGTGATTTTCCGCGGCAAGACCGTATAAGGGTAGTCATTGTCAGTTCAGGCCCCCGCAACCCCAGGGTGTCGGGGGCTTTTTTACGACGAGAAGGATCATGAGCGATATCATTTCCCAATACCGGATTAGCACTCAACCGTACTACCGCCCCGTGGCTGACGAGGTGGAATTGTTTCAGGCGGCCTATACCGTGCGTATGCCCATGATGCTCAAGGGCCCCACCGGTTGCGGCAAAACACGCTTTGTGGAGTACATGGCACACACCCTGGGCAAGGCACTGATTACCGTGGCTTGTAACGAGGACATGACGGCCTCGGACCTGGTGGGACGCTATCTGCTGGATGCCCAGGGCACGCGCTGGCAAGATGGCCCCCTGGCCATTGCCGCGCGCCATGGAGCCATCTGTTATCTGGATGAAGTGGTGGAAGCGCGCCAGGACACCACGGTGGTGATTCACCCCTTGACGGATAACCGGCGCGTGCTGCCCCTGGAAAAAAAGGGCGAGCTGATCAAGGCCCACCCCGATTTTCAACTGGTTATTTCCTACAACCCGGGCTATCAAAGCCTGATGAAAGACCTCAAGCAGTCCACCAAGCAACGCTTTGGGGCGCTCGATTTTAACTATCCAGAGCATGCGGTGGAAGTGGAGATCGTCACCCACGAAACCGGCGTGGCCCAGGAGGTGGCCGACAAACTGGTGTCCATTGCCGAACGGGCGCGCAACCTGAAGGGACATGGTCTGGACGAGGGGATTTCCACCCGCATGCTCATTTACGCCGGCAGCTTGATCGCCACCGGGGTCAACGCCAAAAATGCCTGTCGCGTGGCTCTGGTGCGCCCCATTACGGATGATCCCGACATGCGCGATGCGCTGGATGCAGCAGTCACCACCTTTTTCTGATGTGCACAAGCAATCCCTGACCGGTCTGTGAGGTAAGCCCCATGGCAATTCATCTCGAGGACTATGCGGACACGCTGGAGGGCTTGCCCCAGGCGTGCCAGCTTGCCCTGCAACAACAATGGCACGAGGCCACAAAAATCCTGTCGGCGCGCGGCCTGGACAATTATCTGAAGGGCGCCGGCGCTCTGGGTCGGTTGGGGCGTGGGCCAGATCTCGTACTCAACTGGATCGAGGCTGCGCCACAGGTGGCCAAGGAGGTGGGCGAAGACATCCTGCCGGATCTGGCACAAACCGCCCTGGGCTTTGCCTCCCGCACCTCGGGCGCCGTCATCGAGCGCCTGCTCTCCAGCGCGCCCGTGGCCGCCAAACGCCTGGCGGACGGGGCCCTGTTTGGTAGCTACCTGCAGTTTCTCAATCATCTCATCGGCCAGGCACCGCGCGGCATCCGGCCCATGCTGGACAATCTGGACGCCCTGCTGGGGCAATTGACGCTGGGGGGGCTGCGGCGTTGGGCCCTGTGGGGCGCCCATGCCCATCGGACCGACTACCCGGCGCAAATCGAATACTTCAGTCTGGCCTCGAAGGAATCCTTGGCCGTGCTACAAAAGGAGCGCAAGGGCACGCTTTTCGTGGATGTGCAACGGCGCATCAATATGTATCTGCGGGCCCTGTGGGCACGCGACTTCTTCATGCGCCCCACCTCGGGCGATTTTGAAAACCGTGAAGGCTATAAGCCCTTCATCGAGGGCTATTTCTTTCATCTGCCCGATGCCTTCGATGATCTGCCCGGAGTCCCAGGGGTGGAGTTGTACCGCGCAGCCGCAGCTCATTGCGCCGCCCATTGGGTGGCCACCACAGAACCCCTGTCCGCCGAAAATCTCAACCCCCTGCAAATGGCGCTGATTGCCCTCATCGAGGATGCGCGGGTGGAGACGTTGGCCATTCGGCGCTTTCCGGGTTTGCGGCAACTCTGGAGCCAATGTCACACCATTGGCGCGCAGCAGGGGGCCAGTGCCGGAGATTATTTCAACCGCCTAGCACGGGCGCTGCTAGACCCCACGGTGCACGACCCGGACCCTTGGGTCAGCCAGGGGTGCCAGTTGTTTGCCCAGGCTGCCCAGAATCTGGACAGCAACCAGATCTCCTGGGATATCGGGGTTACTCTGGCCCATGCCTTCCGGGCCAAACAGATTCCTTTTCACCCGCGCAGCGATATCCTGAGCGCCCCCTATCGGGACGATAACCGCTATCTCTGGGCGTTTGAGGGGTTTGACCAGCAAGCCGCCCTAGCTGCGGGCTATGACACCCCCAAGCAGGTGCGGCGCACGGTGAGCCTGATGGAAATGGTCAATGAGATCGATACGGAACTGGCGGGGGATGATGCCCAGGAAATTTGGGTGCTAGAAACCGAACTCTTTCCCTACGAGGACGAGGGCAAAAGTTATAACGATCTGGAGGGCAAGGAACCGGTTTCCGATCCGTTTCACTATGCGGAATGGGATTACCAGATCCAACTGGAGCGTCCCAGCTGGGCCACTGTGGTGGAAAAACGCCCACGCTTGGGCGATCTGGCGCTGATCGACACCATCGTGGCACGGCATAAGCGACTCATCGCACAAATGAAATTTTTGCTGGATGCCATGCAACCCCAGGGAGTGACACGCCTGCGCAAACTGGAAGAGGGCGACGACATCGACCTGAACGCGGCCATCGCCAGCACCATCGACTGGCGCATGGGTTTGCAACCCGACCCGCGCATCATGATGCGCAGCGTGCGCAAAATCCGGGATATTTCGGTTCTGGTGCTGCTGGATCTGTCGGAATCCACCAACGACCGCGTGGCCGGACAGGATTTCAGCGTGCTGGACCTGACCCGGGAGGCTGCCGTGCTGCTGGCGGATGCCATCCACAAGGTGGGCGACCCCTTCGCCATTCACGGGTTTTGCTCGGATGGCCGGCATGCCGTGGACTACTACCGCTTCAAGGACTTCGATCAACCCTACGACGACTTGCCCAAGGCTCGCCTAGCGGGCATGAGTGGGCAACTCTCCACGCGCATGGGGGCGGCTATCCGCCATGCCAGTGGGCACTTGAGCGCCCAGCGCTCGGCCAAAAAACTGCTGCTGGTGATCACCGATGGCGAACCCGCTGATGTGGATGTGCGCGATCCCCAGTATCTGCGCTACGACACGCGCAAGGCGCTGGAAGAGGCCACCCGCCGGGGAATCATTCCCTTCTGCATGAGTCTGGACCCGCGCGCCGATCAGTATGTGTCGCGGCTGTTTGGGGCGCGCAACTACATGGTGGTGGATCAGGTGAGCCGGCTACCCGAAAAATTACCGCTGCTGTACGCCGGGCTGACCCGGTAAGGCCCTAAGCCCCAGAGCCGATGGTGGCGCACAACGCTTTGCAAGGAGCAGGAATGGAACAGCGCTATAAAGGAGTCCACCAGGACATCAACGGCGGCATGACCCATGTGGCCCAGATCTTCAAAGATGCCTGGGTGTTTGAATTGCTGCCGGAATCCGAAGACGGAACCGGGTGGGAGGCCGGACGGGTGCAGGCCCTGTATGAAAAAGTCTATGCCCAGTGGGACAGCTACGGGCATTTGCCCAGCCGCCTGCCCGAGGCGCTGCGGCTGCGCCATGCCCGGATTCATCAGGAGGCCATTGCGCGCGCCCGGCAAACGGGGTGGAATCCCGAGTTGGGCGAGGACGACTAGCCCCTGCAAGGTCTATCGGCCGGTTTTACCCCGGGCAGTCGACCCTCATTGGGATCAATCTGCTCAGACTTTGACTTGGCGCAAAGCACATAGGGCCCTTACCCATCAA
>JAJZHV010000064.1 GCA_021804345.1 Pseudomonadota bacterium
AGATCATCACGGCCCCACAAGTTCTCTGCCGTGTTGCGAAAAATGATGCCCAGGGCAATGGTGGACATGATCCAGCCAAACTCGGATTTTTTTCTGAGCGCCGGGCGGACCGCTACAAATTCCACCACGATGCCCTGCACGGCGCCCACCAGCAGCACCAGTGGGATCATGAGCCAATAATTGACATAGGGGCCGCCCAGAATATTGCCCGACAGACTGAGTCCCGTCATGGCACCCAGCATGAGGGCCTCTCCCTGGCCAAAATTGAGGGTGCCGGAAGTAGCAAAGGTGGCCTGATAGCCGAAGGCAATGACGGCATAGATCATGCCCAGCGCCATGCCACTGGAGAGGAGTTGTAACAGGATGTCCATGGGTGCCCTGCCTGGGATAAGCCCGTGAAAAAACGCCCGCGCGCAGCGCGCAGCGCTATCTGGTGCGCAGCGTGTTAACGGGCCCTTAACGGGTTATTACGATCCGCCTCATCGGCATACACCACATGCCCCCCCTTGACTTCGCCCATGACCGTCATGGCCGCAGTAATCGCCTCATGGTTATCGTGCGTGTAGGGTTTGCTGTAATTGGTCACTACCCCTTCCACTTTCTGGTTGAGGTTTTCCAGGGCCATCCTGATCCTGGCGCCGTCCGTAGAGCCCGCCTGCTTGATGGCGGCCGCCATCAGGTACAGGGAGTCATATCCCTGCGCTGCCGAGACGGGAGAAGGAATACGGTTGTTGGCGGGGTGATAGGCCTTGAGATAGGACTCGATGAACGCCTTGCGCTTGGGGGTATTGGGCTCTTGGATGAAGGTTTGCGGCATGCGCGCGCCTTCACTGTTGGCCCCGGCATTATCGATGAAATTGGCCATGGACAAGGTCCAACTGCCAATTAGAGGGACTTTCCATCCCAACTTGGCCATGCCGTTGGCAATCTGCGCCAACTCGGGCCCAATGCCATAGGTGAGTATGGCCTGCGCCCCGGCTTCCTTGGCCTTGAGCAGCTGCGCCGTCATATCCGTATCTTTGATATTGAATTTTTCCACGGCCACCGGCTTCATGCCACGGGCTGCCAGGGTTTTTTCTAGATCCTCGCGTCCCAACTGGCCATAGTTGGTTGAATCTGCCAGAATAGCCAGTCGTGTAAAGTGACGTTTGGTGACCGCTTCATCCACGATCATGACCGACTGAATGTTGTCACTGGCCGAGGTGCGAAACACATAATTATCGGTGTGCTCGGGTGGCAGAAACTGTTTGGTGATCACCGAACCCGTGGCCACATTATTGATAACGGGAATTTTGGCCTGCTGAAAAAAGCGCTGCGAAGCCAAAGCCACCCCGGTATTGATGTACCCCAAATCCGCCACAACTTTTTCCCGGTTGATGAGTTCCTGAACGATTTGCACACCACGTTCATTTTTCGCCTCATCGTCACGTTCCACCAGCAGGAGAGGTCTTCCCAGTACACCACCAGCCTGGTTGATTTCTTCCGCCGCCAAGCGCACGCCATCGCGCATGGACAACCCCATGGGAGAGGAGCCTCCGGTAAACGGGCCCGACACGCCGATGCGGATGGGTTCTGCCGCCTGGGTCTGCAGCATGGCCAACAGAAGCACGGCGCAGCATGGGGCAGCCACCCATTGGGTTGGTTTTGTGGGCATTACGCTCTCCTCAGGATTTTTATTGTATTTATCGCGCCATTCAAGACAGCTTAGGGGTATACCCAGACAGTGCGCGTTCGGTACAATATACCACGGCCCCGATCCGAGGAAACATCAAGAATTCGCCCACGTCCCCTGTCCTGGCCATTCCTTATCGTGAGGTCCACATGATCTATCAACTGGGTGCCTACCGCCCACAGCTTGCAGCGGATTGCTACGTGGACGAAAGCGCGCGCGTCATCGGCCGGGTCCTGTTGGGGCAGGGTGCCAGCGTCTGGTGTCATGCGGTCCTCCGTGGAGACAACGAACCCATCCTCGTGGGGGAGGAGAGCAATATTCAGGACGGCGTGGTTCTGCACACCGACCCAGGCAAGCCCTTGACCATCGGCCGTCATGTGAGTGTGGGGCACATGGCCATGCTGCACGGCTGCACCATCGGCGATGGCTCCCTGATCGGCATCAAGGCGGTGATTCTGAATGACGCCGTCATCGGCAAAAACTGCCTGATTGGGGCCAACAGCCTGGTCACCGAAGGCAAGGTGATTCCTGATGGGTCTCTGGTCATGGGCAGTCCAGGCAAAGTCATCCGTGCCCTGCGGGCTGATGAAATTGCCGCGCTGCGCGCCAATGCGGACAGCTACGTGGCCCGAGGCCAGTGGTTTGCTCTGGAATTGCGCCCCATCTAGCCGCACCAGACCCCCAGCCTTGAATGCCGCCGGGATTCGGTTGCGTCAGCTCCCCCTCCTGTGCCGCCTGCGATGCGTGAGCGCTGCATGCTAGAATGGAGCCTGTGTAAGCCAAGGATCGACCATCCATGCTGGACAAACGCAGTACGCACCACATCGAGGGCCCGGTGGGCAACCTGGAAACCGTCCTCAACCCACCGTCGGGCACGGTTCGGGGGTTGGCCCTGATTGCACACCCCCACCCGCTGTACGGCGGCACTCTGGACAACAAAGTGGCTCAAACCCTGGCCACGACCTTTGCGCAGCTTGGCCACATGGCCGTGCGCATGAATTTTCGCGGGGTCGGTGCCAGTGCCGGCCAGTTTGACGAAGGTCGCGGCGAAACAGACGACTGGCTGGCTGTGCATGCCCAGATGCGCCAACGCTACCCCCAGGGTCCGCTTTTTCTGGCCGGATTTTCCTTCGGCGCCTACGTCATGAGTGCCCTTGCCCAGCGCCTGCAGTGCCAGCAACTGGTGCTGGTGGGCCCCGCCGTGCGCGCTTTCCCCATGCCCACGGTGGCGGCCAGTACCCTGATCATTCACGGCGAACTAGACACCACCATCCCCCTGAAGGATGTGCTGGAATGGGCCACACCCCAGGATCTATCCCTAGTGGTGGTTCCTGGTGCCGACCATTTTTTTCATCGCCGTTTGCACCACATCAAAACCTGGGTTAGCCGAGTCTGTCATGTCCCTGCTCGTTCTTAAAGCCTGTCACATCATTGTCATGGTCACCTGGTTTGCCGGGCTGTTTTACTTGCCGCGGCTGTTCGTCTACCACGCCCAGTGTCCTGCAGAGGACCTCCTGGGCAAAGAACGCTTCAAGATCATGGAACGCAAACTCTACTGGGGCATCATGACTCCCGGAGGAATCCTCACCCTGGCCTCGGGACTGTACATGGCTTTTGGTATGGGGGACCGGGGTCTGTGGCTGCATCCCAAACTACTGCTGGTGTTTTTTCTGGTCCTGTATCATCTCTGGTGCGGATGGCTGGTACGGGCCTTTCGGGAAGAGCGCAACGTGCATGGCCATGTGTGGTACCGCTGGTTCAATGAAGTCCCGGTATTCGCCCTGATTCCTGTGGTGTTTCTGGTCGTTCTCAAACCCTTTTGATGCCACCCGCGCACACCCTGTCTGAATCCTTCTTTGCTCCCTGCCCCCGGGGGCTGGAAACCGTGTTGCAGGCAGAATTGATTGGGTGGGGGGCCGCAGCAGTTCATTGCACCGAGGCCGGGGTGTCCTTTTGTGCCGATATGACCCTGTGCATGCGCGCCAATCTAGAGTCGCGCATCGCCAGCCGCATTCTTTGGCAGGTGGCGCGCGGCCCCTACCGGCACGCCCAGGACCTGTATGAGGCCGCCTCGGCCTGCCCTTGGGGAGACTGGTTTGGTCCGCAGCATACGCTGCGGGTGGATACCCGGGCCCATCGGTGCCCCCTCAAAAGCCTGGATTTCGTGACCCTGCGCGTGAAAGATGCCATCTGTGATCAGTTTCGTGCCCGGGAGGGGCGCAGGCCTTCCATCAATACGCAGCAGCCCGACATGCGCGTTCATGTCTATCTAAACGCCAGCGAGTACTTTCTGTATCTGGATACTTCGGGGGCCGCACTGTTCAAACGTGGATTGCGCCCGGAAAGCGGAGACGCTGCACTCAAAAAAAATCTGGCTGCGGGCATTCTCCAGCTTGCCGGCTGGCAACCGGAAACCCCCTTGCTCGATCCTTTTTGTGGCAGTGGCGCTTTTTTACTGGAGGCGGCAGAACAATCCCTGGGGCGCGCGCCCGGTCTTGACCGCTCCTTTGCCTTCGAGCAATTGAAGGGCTGGGACCTGGCCACCTGGAACCAGCTGCGCGCCGAGGCGCGCAGCCGGGTTCAACCCCCCCGGCCTCTACCGCTCTGGGGCCGTGATCTTAAGGGGGATGCCATCGACAGCACTCGGGCAAATCTGGCAGCTGCAGGGCTGGAGGGCTGTGTGCAACTGAAGCAAGTGAACATGCTGGAGTCCTCGGCTCCTGCTCCCTCGGGCATCCTGGTGGCCAACCCCCCCTATGGCGTGCGCATGGGAGAGCAAGAACAATTGGCTCGTTTTTATCCCGAGTTGGGGCATGTCCTGAAACAAAAATACGCTGGCTGGGAGGCCTGGTTTTTGACGGCCGATCTGCGTCTGGCCAAGTTGATCCGTCTTCAACCCGCGCGGCGCATCCCGCTCTTCAACGGGGCCCTGGAATGTCGTCTGTTTCACATTCCTCTCGTGGCCGGATCGCATCGCCAGCCACGCCCACCCACAGAGCCCACTGTCATTTGATTGTCATTTTTCATTGGTATAAGAGGGGGCATGGAAAATATCACCGTTCATCGCTCACTCTATCCGGAGATTGATTTGAGTGCCACTATTCTGGTTGTAGAAGACGAGCTGGCCATACGGGAATTGATTGCGCTCAATCTGAAACAGGCAGGGCATATTCCCGTTCAATCACTGGATGCGCACCAAGCCCTGGAACGGGTCAATGACTCCCTGCCCGATCTGATTCTGGTGGACTGGATGCTGCCTGGCATGAGCGGCGTAGAACTGGTGCGTCGGCTGCGCGCCAACAAACGCTCCTGCAGCGTCCCCATCATCATGTTGACGGCACGCGTGGAAGAGGCCGACAAATTGCTGGGTCTGGATTCCGGGGCCGACGATTACATGACCAAGCCCTTCTCGATTCGCGAACTCAATGCCCGCATCAAGGCCGTGTTGCGACGCAGGGCGCCCCAGATCACTGCCGACCAAGTCCATTTCAAGGAATTGACCTTGGATCCTGGTACGCACCGGGTCAGCATCGAGGGCACGGCGCTGTCTCTTGGCCCCACTGAATTCAAGTTGTTACACTTTTTCATGACGCACCCGGAACGCGTGTATTCGCGCACCCAGATTCTGGACCAGGTGTGGGGTGACCATGTGTTCATCGAGGAGCGTACGGTGGACGTGCATATTCGACGCCTGCGTGCCGCCCTGGAACCCAGCGGCCTGGACCTTCTGTTGCAAACCGTGCGCGGTGCAGGCTATCGACTCACGGCCTTGCCCTGAACCACTGAACACCGTACCCGGAGGCCGTTCCGGCAGGGCCTTGCAGCGCCTTGGGTTGGCCGGGTTTCCCCCGTTGTTCTGGCTCTGTTACTCTTGTCCGCATGCATTATCTTCTAAAATATGCCCTGGGGGCGCTCCTGTTGGCCCTGGGGGCCTGTCTGCTGATCTCTCTCCTGTGGGGACTGGTTTGGGGACTGACCTTCCTGACCCTGTTTCTGGCAACGGTCGTGTTGCGCGACACCTGGAAACTGCTAGCCCTGCAACGCTGGCTGGAAGCCCAACCGGTGAGCACGGGGTCCCAGCCCGGAGGGACCTGGCGGCAGATTTTTCAACGCTTTCACAGCCTGAAAAAGCAGACCCAGCAAACCGAGCAAAAGCTGCGCGAAGCCTTGGAACGTTTTCAACAGGCTGGCGCCATGCTCCCCATTGGGGTCACCGTCATTGACGTCAACCATCGCGTCATCTGGTGCAATCCCAGCGCCGAGCAACATCTGGGCATTCATCTTAAGCAGGACCGTGGACAAAGCCTGACCTACCTGATCCGCCATGCGGCTTTCATGGCCTATCTGCAAGACCCGCCCAGTGCCTCGCCCCTCATCATTCATCGAATACGCGGCAATGACCTGTCCCTTTCCCTGCAGTTGGTGCCCTACAGCGCCACTGAACGCATGCTGGTGACCCATGACATTTCCGCCATCGAACGGGATGAACGCATTCGTCAGGATTTCGTGGCGAACGTGTCCCATGAATTACGGACTCCGCTCACGGTCCTGAGCGGATACATCGAAACCCTACTGGATAGCGAATCCCTGGATGTGGCCACGCAACAACGCGCCTTGCAGACCATGCAAACCCAGGCACAGCGCATGCTGCGCCTGGTGCAGGAACTGCTGTCCTTGTCCCACCTGGAAAGTCGGCGCTCGCCCGCCCCGGAAGAACCTATTCCGGTAGACTATCTGGTGCAGCAGGCGGTCCAAACCGGTCAGCAACTCAGCCAGGGACAGCACACGCTCAGCGGCGAATGCCTGCAGGCAGACCTCCTGTTGGGATCCGAGTCGGACCTTCTGAGCGCATTTGGCAACCTGGTCACCAACGCTGTGCGCTACACTCCGCCCGGCGGCCGGATTGATATCCGCTGGCAGCGCGACGCACAGGGAGGAGGCCGGTTATCCGTGCAGGATACTGGCCCGGGCATTGCTGCCGAACACCTGCCGCGCCTGACAGAGCGGTTTTATCGAGTAGACCGGGGGCGTTCGCGCGAAACTGGCGGCACGGGTCTGGGGTTGGCCATTGTCAAACAGGTCGCCATG
>JAJZHV010000065.1 GCA_021804345.1 Pseudomonadota bacterium
CTGTTCATTGGGTATGGCACCAAGGTAGGGCTAGTGCCGCTACATAACTGGCTGCCCGATGCCCATGCGGAAGGTCCCACGCCGGTTTCGGCAGTGTTGTCCGGCCTGCTGTTGAACGTGGCACTGTACGCCCTGCTGCGGTGCAAGATCCTGACCGATGGAGCCTTGCACTCCAACCTGGCCAGTCAATTGCTCATGGGTTTTGGTCTGCTCTCGGTGGTGACCGCGGCGTTTTTTCTGGCGCGCCAAAGGGACGTTAAACGCCTGTTTGCCTATTCCTCCATCGAACATATGGGGCTGATTACCTTTGCCTTTGGCATGGGAGGCCCGGTGGCCAACTTTGCTGGGCTGCTGCATATGACCGTTCACTCCCTGATCAAATCCTCTATATTTTTTGCGGTGGGCCATGCCACCCAGCGTGCCGGTAGCCAGCTTATGGAGGATATCCAGGGGCTGTTGCAGGTCAGCCCCACCCTGGGCTGGGGCCTGACCCTGGGCTCCTTTGCCATTTTGGGCATGCCGCCCTTTGGCGTCTTTGCCAGCGAGTTTCTGATCCTCACCACCGCCATGCGCGAGCACGCCTGGGCTACACCTTTCCTGTTGCTGGCCCTGGGCGTGGCCTTTGCTGCCATTTTTGGGCGCCTGCAGCCCATGGTCTTTGGTGCCACCAACCTGCCCACCCTGCAACATCCCCCGGCCCTGCTGCCGGTGTTTGTGCATCTGGCCCTGGGGCTGTGTCTGGGACTGTACATTCCCCCGGCCCTGGAACAGTGGTACCAGCAATCGGCTCGCCTGCTGGGCGGATAACCCCTTGAAGCCCCTTCTGCCATGACCTCCTCACCCACTGACCGCAAGAGCTTGCACCACCTAATCCAGGACTATTGCCCGGATGCCGGGCGCCTGCCCGGCCCCTTTCCCCTCTGGCGCGGCGCTTGTTCCCCGGCACACTGGGCCCCGCTGGCTGAGGGCGTTTGGCAGGCGCAAGGACGTCTGGTAGCCCTCTGGTGGTCCTCTGAGGGGGCCGTGCTGCAGGCCACCTACGTGCTGGGTAGAGAAGTGCTCTGGGCCAGTCTGGCGCACAGCGCGGGGCACCCGGTTGCCGACATAAGCCCCTGGTTTCCCGGAGCTAATCGGCTGCAGCGCGCCGCCGCCGACCTGGCCTCCGGCGCCCTAGCCTTTGCTGCCGCGGACCAGCGGCCCTGGCTGGATCATGGCTGCTGGGCCCAGCAGGGGCACCAGGAGCCGGCGCCGAACCTGCCCTATGCCTTCGTGCCCGTCACCGGCGAGGGTGTGCATGAAATTGCCGTGGGCCCGGTGCACGCCGGCATCATCGAACCAGGGCATTTCCGCTTTTCGGTGGTGGGAGAAAAGGTGTTGCGTCTGGAAGCCCATTTGGGCTATACCCACAAGGGTGCTGTGGCGCACTGGCGCCAACTGCCCCCGCTGCAGGGGCATCGGTTGGCCGCACGGTTGTGCGGCGACAGCACAGTGGCCTACAGCTGGGCCTACTGCATGGCCCTAGAGGCCGCGCTGGGCTGGCTGGTGCCGGAGCGCAGCCTGTGGCTGCGGGCCCTGCTGCTGGAACGGGAACGGGTGGCTAATCATCTGGGGGATCTGGGCGCCTTGGGCAACGATGCGGGCTTTGCCGTGGGGCTGGCGCATTTTTCCCGCTTACGTGAAGACTGGTTGCGCCTTTCCAACACCGTGTTCGGCCATCGCCTGTTGATGGACCGTATTACCCCCGGGGGGGTGTGCTGTGACCTGCAGGCGCCGCAGTGTGCCCTGCTGCAGGCCCAATGTGCGGCCCTAGAGCCCGAGGTGCTGGCCCTGCGCGACATCTACGAGGGCCATGCGGGTTTGCAGGATCGTTTTGGCGCCACGGGGCAGGTGTTGCCTGCCCTGGCCCGGCAACTGGGATTGACCGGTCTGGCCGGGCGTGCCAGCGGCATTGCCCGGGATTTGCGGCGTCATCCCCAATGGGCCCCCTACAATGCCCTGGACGTTCAATTGGTGCTGCGGGAAGAAGGCGACGTGGCTGCACGGGTGGCCGTGCGCTTTGATGAAACCCTGGAATCCCTGCGTCTGATTCGTCTGGTCCTGGAGCATCTGCCGCCCGCAGAACCCGCCGGAGCCGCTGCGGCACCGGCGTTGAGCGCAGCACCCGGGAGCGGACTGGGGCGCGTGGAGGGATGGCGCGGCGAAATCCAGGTGGCCCTTCAGCTGCAGGCCACCCCGCAGGGCCCCACGGTGAGCGACATCCACCTGCACGACCCCTCCTGGCACAACTGGCCGGTGCTGGAACATGCCATACTGGGCAACATCGTGCCCGATTTTCCTCTCATCAATAAATCCTTTAACCTCTGTTATTCTGGTCATGACCAATAGCGTTCCAGGGCGAGCCTGAGCATGTGGAAATTACTCAACCAGATCACCCGAACGGGCCTGTGCAGCGAAAAACCCAGCGCTGCTCCCTGGGCCTGCAACACCCTGCCCCAGGAACACTCTCCAGAAGCCGCGCAGCACGCGCTGCTGAAGATTGTGGGGCGCGCCCTGACCATTCGCGCCATCGATGCCGGTTCCTGTAACGGCTGCGAACTGGAAATGCACGCCCTGAGCAACCCCTATTACAATCTGGAGGGTGCCGGCCTGCGTTTTGTGGCCAGTCCCCGTCATGCGGATCTGCTCCTGGTTACCGGGCCTGTGGCGCGCAACATGCTGCAACCCCTGCTGCGCACCATCGAGGCCACCCCACGCCCCCGCTTTGTGGTGGCACTGGGGGAATGCGCCTGCACCGGCGGCTGGTTTGGGGACAGCTACGCCACCCTAGGGGCCCTGTCCCGAGTGCTTCCCGTGGACCTGCACATTCCCGGTTGCCCCCCCGAACCCGGTTTCATCCTGGCCTGTCTGCTGAATTTTTTGCAGCGCCTGCCCGCAGAGCGCCTGCCCGCCTGATGCTGTTTTGGCCCACAGAGCGCCTGTCCATGTGATCCTTGATCCTGCAGGGCGCGTTTTGTGCGTTGCTGCAGCATTCTATAAAACCTATAATTAGTGCACAATCCAGCAACTATCCTTTTCCACACCACAAGGCCCATGATTAAAAAACGCTCGGTTGCGCTGCTGGTTACCCTCCTGCTGATCCTGATCAGCGTGATGGCTACTGTGCGCCATGCCATTCAGTATTACCCCGTCATCGAGTTTCAGCTGGACGCGCCCCCCTCACACCCTGGGGCCGGCGTTTCCACTGCCCTCCTCAGCGCCGTACACCTGAGCGTGGTCTATCATGCCTTTTCCACGCTGCAAAGTTGCGAAGAGGTCACGGGCAGAAGCGCGCGCCGCATGCTGTCCGCTTGCCCCACCTGCAGCATCCGTCGCATCTCCTGCCTCAAGCAACTCCCCGAAGATCTGGCCAATGCCCTGGGCGAGCGCCCCTTACCTGTGGTATCCAGCCGCTTGCGCAATGGCGACTTGCTGTTTTTTGGCGCCAGCCCACAGCAGGCCTTGCAGGCCTGTCAGGAGGACTGGTTTCATATTAGCGCCTTGTCCTCAGAACTGTCGCGCTGTACACCCGCTCATGACACCCGACCGGCAAGCCGGGACAAGTCTTCCCTGTCTGCTGCGCAATCCACCTTGTCCCTGTCCCTGGGCCTGTTGGCTATTTCCGTAACCTGGCTGGTGTGTGGGTTGATCGTCAAATCCGAGTCCATGCACGGCCATTTCACCCGGGACGGAGTGGGTTCTGGCCCACAAAAAATGCACCAGCATCCCACCCCGCGTGTGGGTGGACTGGGACTGATTTCCGGCTTGACCGCCTGCGCCAGCTTAATGCTGTTTACCGCCGATGGCATCCTGCAGCGGGAATTTGGCTTGCTCATCCTATGCGGCATGCCGGCCTTTCTGGGCGGCATCATCGAAGATGTCACCCGACGGGTGGGCGTAGTGGAACGCCTGCTTCTGACCATGCTCTCGGCTTCGCTGGCGGCCTGGCTGCTCAACGGAATCCTCACCCATCTTCATGTTCCGGGAATCGATGCGCTCATGCTGATCACTCCCTTCGCCCTGATCATGACCATTGTGGCCGTGGGCGGGGTGGCCAATGCCCTGAACATCATCGATGGGTTTAACGGGCTCTCAGCCAGTTATGCCCTGATCGTGTCGGTCGGCCTGGCTTTTGTGGCTAACCGGGTGGGAGACCCACTGGTGTTTGCGGCCTCCTTGGCCCTGGCGGGTTGCCTGTTGGGCTTTCTGGTGTGGAACTGGCCCCGTGGAAAACTGTTTTTGGGGGATGGGGGCGCCTATCTGGTGGGATTCCTATTGGCGGAACAGGCGGTTCTGCTCACTACCCGCAACCCCGACGTATCCCCCTGGTATCCGGTGACGCTGCTGATTTACCCCGTCTTCGAAACCCTGTTTAGCATCTATCGGCGCAAAATCGTGCGTGGCCGCTCCCCAGGACATCCGGACGGACTGCACTTGCACACGCTGATCTACCGGCGCATCGTGCCCCGTTGCAACCGCACCGGAGACAGCCTGAGCCCCTTGACGCGCAACAACTGTGTGGCCCGGTATATTGTTCTGCCCATCCTGCTGTTGGCCCTGCTGGCCAGTACTGTGTGGTTTTCCACGCCCGCTCTGCTGCTGCTCACGCTGGGCTACTGCCTGTATTACGTGGTGAGTTATCGCCGCATCGTCAAGTGGAAAAGGCGTCGTCCGGCCATCCATCCTGCGGTCTGAATCAGATCTGGCGTTGCACGCGCTCTCCGGGCCGGTTGGAGTAGCGCCTTAGGGCATCCAGTGTTTCCACCTCTACCCGGGCCGCCTTGTTGTTGTAGCCCTGCTGTTTAAGCCGCGCCAGGTCTTCCTCCAGACGCTCCGGGCCCGACTCCAGCACCCAGCAGCGCTCGCTAGGTTCCCAGCGATAACCCAACTGTTTGAGTTGATCCTTCTGCTCAAAAGGGCTGTTTCTGGCCCAGATTCTGATTCCCGACCTGTGCTGCGCCCGAAACAGGAGCTGCATCCCCCGCTGACCACTCACCGGCAGCGGATACTGCAGGATTTGCAGCAAGGCCATGCAATCCGCCTCGGCCCGATGCGCCTCATGAAAATACCCTGTGCAGCCCAGAAGGTAGTCCAGTTTGGCCGAGCCAAAGCCCTCTTCGGCCCAGGGAATTTCTTTGAGGGAACAGCTCCAGGGAATGGACTGGAACAGGGGAAAACGTTTTTCGGCAAACTGCCGGTCAAAGGCGGCGTTATGCGCAATAACCAGGGATACATCGCGCAACAGCGCACCCACCCGGGCCTCATCGATGCGCTGGCCCTGTACCATGTCTGCAGTAATGCCGTGAATGCGGGTGGCGCTGGCGGGAATGGCACCCACCGGCTGTTCCAGAGCGTCGTAGCTGGCCACCACCTGCAGCACCTGGCCCGTGGCCGTGTCCCATTGGAAGCGCACCAGGGCCAGCTCGATCAATTCATCCACCGCAGGATCCAGACCCGTGGTCTCGGTATCTAGAATCACTGCACAAGCCACGGGCCCCACCGCCTTCGCCTGGGCCCTAAAGTGCGCCGGCAGGCGGCGCAGCACCCGATAATCGGGGTGCTGTTCCAACCGGTGTGCACAGGCCTCCAGCGCGCTGTACTCCATGTCGCCCTGTTGGGGCGCGGTGGGTTGGGGCTGTGCCTGTTGGGGCGCTGCATGCGGCATCTTGCTGTGTTCGCTGCTCAAACCGGTTTCTCCTAATGCGGTAAGATAGCCCTTCAGGACCCTGTACGAAGGGTTTGTTTTCGCTGTAAACTATCACCGCTTCAATTAGTTGCCAACCACTTTGGATGAAATCAAAATGACTCATGAACTCATGACCTTACCCTTCTCCCTGGATGCACTGGCTCCCCATATTTCCAAGGAAACGCTAGAGTACCACTACGGCAAGCATCACCGCGCCTACGTCAACAAGTTGAATGAACTCATCCAGGGAACCGAATTCGCAACCCTGACCTTGACCGAGATCATCAAAAAAGCCAGCGGCCCGCTCTTCAATAATGCCGCACAGGTATGGAATCACAATTTTTACTGGTATGGACTTACCCCTCAACCCAGCGCCAAACCCACTGGCGATCTGGCTGCTGCCATTGATCGCAGCTTTGGCTCCTTCGACCAGTTTGCCGCACAATTCAAGACTGCGGCCACCACCAAATTTGGTTCTGGCTGGACTTGGCTGGTCAAAACTGCGGATGGGTCTCTGGCCATTCGTAACAGCAATGATGCCGAAAATCCCCTCCAATGGAACCAACTGGCGCTACTGACCTGTGATGTCTGGGAGCATGCCTATTACGTGGATTATCGCAACGAGCGGCCGCGCTATTTTGATGCCTTCTGGAGTCTGGTGAATTGGGACTTCGTCGCCAAAAATCTTCAGCCCAACGCGATCAATTCCTAAACCTATTCGGCGTGACCCGATGCGCCGCGCATCGGGTCAGTAGCGGGCATCCACCGGTTTTGGATCTCGGGGCCAATCTCGGGATTTGTCAG
>JAJZHV010000066.1 GCA_021804345.1 Pseudomonadota bacterium
CGGCGTCCACGAAAATGGTTTGTCCGGTCATGCCGGAGGCGGCCTCGCTGCAGAGAAAACAGCTCAGTTGGGCAATTTCGGGCAGGGTGACCAAGCGTTTGAGCGGCGCACGGGTCTTGGCCTGATGAATCAGTTCATCAAAGGCTTCGATGCCGGATGCCGCTCGCGTCATAATGGGCCCGGGGGATACGGCATGAACGCGAATGCCCTGAGGCCCCAACTCCATGGCCATGTAGCGCACCAGGGATTCCAACGCCGCCTTCACTGGCCCCATCAGTCCGTAATGGGCCACGGCGCTATCTGCGCCCAGATAAGTCATGGTGACCATGCTCCCCCCCTGGCTCATATACGGCGCACAGAGTTTGGCTAAGGTAGCGAAGGAGTGGCAGGACACTTCCATGGCTCGGGAAAATCCAATGCTGGTGCTATCAATGACATGACCATGCAGGTCGGCCAGGGGCGCCCAGGCAATGGAATGAATCACGAAATCCAGGTGTCCTAGGGTGGCTGCGGCCTGCTGGACCGCGGCCTCCAGTTCCCCCGCGTGTTCCACGTCGCAGGTCAGGAGCTGGATGCCCGCTGCAGTGGTGAGGGGCTCCACATACGGCCGTGCTTTTTCATTCAAACAGGTGGCCACAAGGCGGGCACCTTGCTGTGAAGCCTCCTGGGCGCAGCCCCAGGCGATGCTGTGTTCATTGGCCAGGCCGATGATCAGGCCGTTTTTTCCAACCAGACTGCAGGGAGAACTAGGCATGGTATGGCCCTAAGGATGAGAAAGTGGTGCACCAGGGTCACAGGTTACAAAAAAATGACAGGTGTCCCTTGTTTCCCAAGGGCCTGATGCGCAACTCCGATGCTAGCATAATCCCGATGACGGTGTCCTTGCGGATGGCTGCTGACATCAATGCGGGGCAGAATATAACCCAGTCTTGATCAGCCGCAACTGGTCACCGACAAGTAGATGAGAACCAAGCAAGAGACAATGGTCAAGAGCAATGAAACCAACGTGGATGTTCTGTCTCGGGTATGCGGATCAGCATAATGTGCGGCAAAGCCAACGCTGGCCAGCACCGAGATCAGAAAAATGGAGCCTGACATCAGCAAGCCAAATGCGTGAAAATCGTTGATGTTTTTGCATTTCCAGAACAGGGTTAAATTCTTGCTCAAGGTTTTATCGAACCCGAGAATGAGCCACATCACGGTGATGGACATCAAGAGAACCACGAATATGATCAATGCGGTAATACGGTTATCCGAATGAAAAATCTCAATCAGTCCGGCGACAAACTGATGTCTCAAATTTGACAGGATGTCAAAAAATTGTCTGATCATGCGACTGAGGCACCTGCCAGTGATGTCCTGTTAAATACAGCATGTGCTAACCGACTTTCCAGAAGGGTTCCCTCATTCTGAAAAGAATTCTCCCTCGATAGATTGATTTCTGATTGAATATTTTTCCACGCCTGAATGGATGAATGAATCATTAAAAGGGTACGACCAGTCCTGTGGAATGATGATCGATACAGACGATTTCATCCTTTGATTTGGTCAGGTCAACAATCTCCGGAGCGATGTATGAATTTGTTTTCAACGAGTAGAATATCTTGACCGTTGGCTTGGCGAGATTTTCAACCTGTTGAATGACAACCCCGATTCTACCCGAACGGAGCTGCAGGAGGGTTCCAACGGGATAAACCCCAACCACTCGGACAAAAGCCTGGAAAACCGACCGGTCAAAATGGGCAGATTGCCATTCTGTCATTTTGCGGATGGCAATTGCAGGGTTATAGGTACCGCTGTAATTTTTTGTGGAAATGATTGCGTGATACACATCGCACACGGCCGCCATTTTGGCAGGTAAAGACAACTGGTCATTTGTCAGGCCTTGCCGATAACCGCTGCCATCACTTCGTTCATGGTGATTTAAACAGACATCTAGCACGATCTCGTCGTGAATTCCGGATTTTGTCAAAATCTCCTTCCCCAAAATCGGGTGTTGCTTGACGAGTTCAAACTCCTCTTCGGTCAGTTTGCCCTGTTTTTTCATCAATGCCTGGGGGAGAGCTGTTTTTCCTATGTCCATCAGCAATCCGGCCATTCCAACGCGCGTCAATGTTTCGCGGTCCAGATTCAGTTGCATTCCAAGAGCAACCATCAGCGCGGACAAGGATAATGCGTGCTGTTGATCATATCCGCGTTTGAATTGCTCATTAAGCATCAAGCTGACTAGGGCATTTGGGTTTCGACTGACTGAGCGCACCACATCGGAGTTGATTTCGGAAAGGCTTTGATGGTCGACTGTTCCACTGTTGATCGTATCGGATAAGGCAAAATCTAGCGTGCTCAGCATATGTTTGCTAAATAGGCGTGCTCGTTCGTACTCCCCATCAAAACTCGGTGTTGAATTTTCCTTGATGATCTTTGTAATCTTCGGGGCAGGGGGGCTGGCTGCTGGTGGACGCTCCTCCTCATCCTCGATTTCGGATTCGGGTTCGAGTCCTCTGCCCTTGCTGGGGTTTACCCACACATAATCAAGCGAACTGCTCCGAAACTGTTCGAGATGGTCAAAATTTTCGATCATCATGGAGTTGCGCCAAAACGGATTATTGATCCACCTGCCGCAAATATCCTGTACAAACATGCCAATCTTCAAATCACTGACATGAATTTTCACTAATGCTGATCTTCCGTTATGAATGTTTTTTGACATAGATTTAAGTACGTATTGCTCTTCTCCCCTTGTTGATCTGTCCCGATCAATTCCACATTAGATAATCGCTTAACATACCCATTTTCCGGTCGTGTGTCTAATGGGGGTGAAGTTGGTCCATTGAAAACCTGCTGGTGCCCCCGACAGGAATCGAACCTGTATCTGCCCCTTCATCCCACTACGGTTTTCACCGCCAGCTTGGCTGTTTGTGAGCTGGACTTTACCTTGGCCATGGGTATCGACACCGGCAGGCCGCATCCGTCAAGTCTCTACACAGTCCCGGGTTACGGGCTTTGCTCGGTATTGCCTCGCCTGGAGCAGGCAGGGGGTTCACCGACTTTGAATGCATTCACGCCCGGGCTTTCACCACAGGGTGCCCAAATTGATTCAGGAGGGGGCTGTTATATCCATTTAACTACGGGGACGTAGCGCTCCATTTTATCACTGCGCGAAGATTAGCGCAGCGCTTTACATGAGAATGATTATCATTTACAATTTTCTCATGGGGATTCCTGAAAACCATCCACAACGATTGAAGAAAAGAGGAACCGTAATGGCATCAATGCCTGGAAAAGAACACGCCCTGCGGGGCTGGTTATGTGTGGTGATGGCCGTAGCCGCAACCTGGGCTGGTGCGGCTCAAGCCGATGTGCTGCTTACCCTGCATGCCGGACAATTTGAGCCAAGCCTGCTGGAGATTCCTGCTGGCACCAAAACACGAGTGGTTTTGCGTAATCAGGATGGTTTGCCTGCCGAGTTTGAAAGCGAGTCCCTGTCGCGTGAAGTGTTAGTGCCAGCGCATGGCGAGGTGGCCTTTTTTGTGGGGCCGCTCGACCCCGGGCAATACGACTTCTTCAATGATTTCAATCATGCCGTAAAGGGACAAGTCGTCGCAAAATCCCTGGCAGGAGGGCATTGACATGGGTGCTTGTGCCGTCATTATTTTTCGCGAAGTGCTGGAGGCGGCCTTGATCGTTGCCCTGGTGCTGGGAGCCAGTCGTGGCATTCCGCAACGCGGGCGCTGGGTGCTGGCCGGCATCGGTCTGGGACTGACAGGCGCTTCAGGGGTGGCGCTCATCGCCAGTTCGGCAACCCGGGTCTTGTCGGGGGATGCGCAAGCCCTGCTCAATGCGGCGATCCTGCTGACAGCGGTACTGATGCTGACTTGGCATAATGTCTGGATGGCGGCTCATGCGCGCGACATGAAAGCGGAATTCACAGCAGTGGGGCAGGCCGTTTCCTCCGGGGCTCGCCCCCTGACGGCTTTGCTGATGGTGACCGCCCTGGCCGTGATGCGCGAGGGCTCCGAAGCGGTGTTGTTCCTGTGGGCGCTGGCCACCGGCGAGAATTCCGGGGGCGCTCTGGTACTGGGTGGTGTGCTGGGAGCGGGCGCTGGCGTCGTTGCCGGAACCCTGTTGTATCGCGGTCTGGTGCGGATTCCCTTGCGCCATTTTTTCTCGGTCACGAGCCTTCTGATTCTGTTTCTGGCTGCCGGATTATCGGCCCAGGCGGCAGGTTTTCTCAATCAGGCTGGCTGGCTGCCAGCCTTGGGAAATAATCTGTGGAACACCTCTGGTTGGCTGGATCAGCATAGCCTGCTGGGTCAACTGCTGCATATTCTGGTAGGGTATACCGCCCGTCCCACAGGGATTCAGGTGGTCTTTTATACGCTCACCCTGGGGCTGATCTCTGCTCTTATGCTGTATCAGCGCTTACGGCAACACAGGCGCACAGCGCCAACCGCCGTTCCCCGTCGCCCGAGCGTCCATCCTGCCTGAACCGGTCGCATTCCAGGCTCTTTCCATCGATGTTTTTGAGGTTTCTGTATGGCACAGCGACTGGCGCTTGCGTGGTTGATGATGGCCGGCTTGGCTTTGCCGGTGTGGGCGGATGACGACTTCATCGTGTATTCTCCCCATGTAGTGCAGGGGCAGTCGGAAGTGGAACTGCGCGGTTATACTGTGGCCGATGGCCGCCCGGGAATTAACGGGGCAGGGGCCTTCGAAGTGGCTGTGGCCCATACCTTCACAAGCTGGTGGAAGGTAGAATATTACGCTGGGGAATTTGCCCGTGATCCCGCCTTGGGAACTCAATTTGCCGGGCAAGAGCTAGAAAATATCTTCCAATTGGCCGAAGCGGGCGAATACTGGGTGGATCCGGGTTTTGTGGCCTCTTATATTCACAATCACCAACCGGGTCTGGCCAATGGTGTGGAATTTGGTCCCTTGCTGGAAAAACAGTCCGGGGCCTTGCTGCAACGTCTTAACCTGATTTGGCAGAAGGATCTGGGGGGGCTCTACAACGACCGCTACAACTTTCGAACGGCCTATAGTCTGGGCTATCGCATTCATGCCACGGTGGTTCCTGGCCTGGAAGCCTATTACCGACCAGCAGATCATGCACATCAGGTGGGGCCGGCTTTTTCCGGAGAATGGGCTCTGGGACGGGGAGATGAGGTCGAGTATAGTACGGCGCTGGTGTTTGGCGTCAATCACGGGGCACCAGACAGCACCTTCATCATGCGTGTAGCATACGAGTTTTTCTGACCAGCCCCCCTCGGTACATGCCCATACTCACATTAACGAACGCTTCCCTGGCTTATGGCCATCATGCCCTGCTGGATCGCACGGATTTGCTTCTGGATACGGGCGAACGGGTGGGGCTGATCGGCCGCAACGGCGGCGGCAAGAGCTCCTTACTCAAGGTGTTGGTGGGCGAAGCCGATCTGGACGACGGTGTATTCTGGTCCGCTCCCGGTTTGACTCTGGGCTACGTTCCGCAGGAACCCCTGCTAGAGCCGCAGGCCACGGTGGGTGCCGTGGTGGCTCAGGGGCTGGATCTGTCGGAGCAATGGGCGGGGCAGTACAAGGTGGACAAGGTCCTCACGCAAATGGGTTTGCGCTCCGATCAGTCCATCGACAGCCTCTCTGGTGGCTGGAAAAAGCGCGTAGCCTTAGCGCGCGCCTGGGTGTCCGAGCCACAATTACTGGTTCTGGACGAACCCACCAATCATCTGGACATCCCCTCCATCGAATGGCTGGAAAATTTATTGCTCGATTTTTCTGGCTGTGTCTTGTTCGTCACCCATGACCGTCAATTTCTGGATCGGGTTGCCACACGCATCATCGAACTGGATCGTGGACGTTTGGCTGACTTTGGGGCCTCTTTTGCCGAGTATCAACGGCGCAAAGCCTTGCAACTGGCGGTGGAAGAAACGCTCCACGCCAAGTTTGACAAGTTTCTAGCCCAGGAAGAGGTATGGATCCGTAAAGGGGTTCAAGCCCGTCGTACTCGCAACGAAGGTCGGGTGCGGCGCCTGGAGAGCCTGCGGGTGCAACGGGATCTTCGGCGGGAGCGCTCCGGACAGGTGCGCCTGGCTGTGGATGCGGGAGCCCGCTCGGGGGAGATGGTGGTGGAATTCCAGGACGTCTGCTTAAGCTATGGACAGCAGACTCTGGTCAGCCACTACAGCACGCGTATTTTGCGCGGTGACAAGGTGGGCATCATCGGCCCCAATGGGGCAGGTAAAACGACTCTGTTGCGGGCCCTGCTGGGGGAGTTGGATCCGTCCTCCGGCCAGGTGCGCAGGGGCACCCGCTTGAGTGTGGCGTATTTTGACCAATTACGGGCCCAGTTGGACCCCGAGGCCACGCTGGCGGACACCATCAATCCCGGAGCAGAATTCGTGGAGATCAATGGTGAACGCAAACATGTGGTGAGTTATTTGGGGGATTTCCTGTTTCCACCGCAACGTGTTCGGGCTAAGGTGAAGTCGCTTTCTGGTG
>JAJZHV010000067.1 GCA_021804345.1 Pseudomonadota bacterium
GGTGGTTGATGGGGCGCGCCCCGCTGCTGGCTGTCCAAAGGGATGGAGAGCACGCGATGCAGCAGGGGCTGTAACACCCCGGACCAGGGAATGAATTCGCCAAAGGGAACCAGATGAACCTTTTCATAACTTTGGGAAGGGGAGTGCCCAAAGCTGAACACGCTATTGTGAAACTGCCCCGGCTCTGGTTCGGAAAACAGGCCGATGAGGACGTCCCGGTCCCGTTCATAGCCCCAGCGCTCCAGTTCTTCCGTATAGGATTCGGGCATGTCCTGGCGCACCCAGGGCAGGGCGCTTTCGGGCATGACCACCAGACGCCCGGTACTGTTATGCAGCAAATTGGTGTAGCGCTGCAGGGTGAGCTGGGTATTTTCCTGCAGAAACTTTTGATCTTGAGAAAAATTTCCCTGCAGCAGGTTGACGCTCAGGGGTTCGCCCACCGCATGGGTCCAGTGGATGTGCCCCAGCCCCAGGCCGATTCCTGGCACCAGGACCAGACCCAGCAGCAGTGGCGTTAGGGCATGGGCATCGTGGCGCGCGGTGAGCAGGGATGTGAGGAGCCCGGAGAGCAGAACGCTGGCGGCGCTCACACCAAAAATTCCCAGCACTGGGGCATAACCGGCCAGAGGCCCCACGGGAATTTGGGCGTAACCCAGCGTCAACCAGGGAAAGCCGGTGAGAAACCAGCTGCGGGTCCATTCCAGCAAGGTCCACCAGACAGGAACACTCAGCAGCCAACGGGTGCGCGCACGGGCATGGGGGCCAATGGCCAGGGCCCCTGTGATGGCCGGAAACAGCGCCAATAGGGCGGCAAACAGCAGGATGGCCCCAGTGGCCAGGGGTTGGGGCATGCCCCCATAGTCATGCAGGCTAATTTGGAGCCAGCTTACTCCGCAGATGAAAAACCCCAGCCCCCACAAAAAACCCACCAGGAAGGCGTGGCGCCGCGAGTGACAGCGGCGCCATAACAGCATTAGCACGGTCAGGGCAAGAATTGGCGCCGGCCAGAAGCCGTAGGGCGCAAACCCGGCCACGGCTAAGGCGCCAGAGAGCAGGGCCAGCAACTCGTGCTGCACCAAACGGGAATGGGGCAACCACTGCTTCATGGGGTGCTGGACGGGGCATGGTCGAGGGTTTCCACCAGCAGGGAATGTAGACGCCGACTATCGGCGCGCAACACCTGAAACTGCAGGCCATCCAGAAGAATGCGTTCGCCCCGTTTGGGCATGCGCCCAAAGCGGTTCAGGACTAAGCCCCCCACGGTATCGAAATCGGTGCTGGCCCACTGTGTGCCCAGCGCGCTATTGAAATCCGCCAGCTCGGTCTGCGCCTTGACGCGAAACCGCCCGGGGGCCTCGGGAACGATGTTGTCTTCGGTTTCATCGAAGTCATATTCGTCTTCGATGTCTCCCACAATCTGCTCCAACACATCTTCGATGGTGACCAACCCCGCCACTCCACCATATTCATCCACCACGATGGCGATATGGTTGCGATTGGCGCGAAACTCGCGCAGCAGCACGTTCAAGCGCTTGGACTCGGGCACGAATACGGCCGGACGCAGCATGTCGCGCACGTTGAATTCATGCCCAGCGGTGTGGCGCAGTAGATCCTTGGCCAGCAAAATGCCTAGGACATTATCCTTGCCCTCATCCACCACAGGAAAGCGGGAGTGGGCGGTGTCGATCATGAAGGGGATGAATTGTTCGGGCGTCTGGTCGATTTCGATCACGTCCATCTGCGACCGGGGGATCATCACGTCGCGCACCTGCATGTCGGACACGCCCAACACGCCCTCCATCATGCCCAGGGCATCGGCATCCAGCAGTTGCCGCTCCAGCGCATGGTGCAGGATGCTCACCAGTTCGTCCCGGCTGGCCGGTTCTTCATGGTGCTGTAACCACTGGGCCAATCGTTCCAGCAGGGAGGGCGCTTTAACACTATCGTCAGTCATGAGGGGGGGCGAACTTTGGCGGGTGGGGTCACGGGGTTCAGGGTTGGGCCCCATAGGGGTCGGGAATGCCCAGGGTTTTGAGCAGCAGGATTTCCAGGGCTTCCATGCGGCGCGCCTGCTGGGTACGCAGATGATCGTAGCCTTGCAGATGCAAAACGCCGTGGATGACCAAGTGCGCGTAATGGTGCTGCAGGGGTTTGTTCTGGGCCCGCGCCTCGGCCTTGATGACCGGGGCGCACAGCACCAGGTCGCCGTGCAGGATGCCTTGTTCGCTGCCATACACGAAGGTGAGCACATTGGTGGGGTGATCCAGTCCCCGGAATTCCCGGTTGAGCGCCTGTCCTTCGGGACGGTCCACCAGGCGGATGGTGATTTGCGCCGATTGCTCCAGGGCCCGCATCACCCAGCGCCGCAACTGGGCCCGGGTGGGCTGCTCGGTGCTGCGGCTGGCGCGTTGCAGATTGAGCGTGAGGGTGGCGTTCATTCATGGGGCCGAGTATGGCGTTCGTGGCCCACCGGATCACGCGCCCGTTCGAGAAGGCTCACTGGCGCCCCCTCGGGGTGGAATGGGCCACGTCGTACACAGGCATCTGACACCCGAAAGTGCGGATGTGGAGTTTTTTCTTCAAGGGCAAAGGGAACGCAATCAATGGGCGCTCATTTTACCAGAGATTGAAAAGCGCTACTCGGCCCATTCTTGGCGGGTAGCGGCAGCATCCGCAGCGTCGGGTTGGTTGGCTACGGCACTTAACCGTAGGGGGGATGAAGCGGCAACTCTTCGTGCTAAGGGCGGGACACGCCCGGTTCGTCTGTGAAGTGAGCGGTGAGGTCATGCCGCCAGCAGCAGGAACCCACCGAAGCGACTCGGGAGCGGCTCAATGCAAAGCCTGAGCGCCGTAGGAATCTCCGGCATTCATGCCGTGGAGGATGGCAAGCTCTTTCTGAAAGGGCTTGCGGTATCTGCTAAAATGGCCACTTGGTAACCCTATCCCTTGATTTCCCTTGAAGAAAAAACTCCACATCCGTACTTTCGGATGCCAGATGAATGTGTACGACTCGCACAAGATGGCCGAGTTGCTGCGGGGTTCCCACGATCTCGAACTCACTGCCCACGCGGAAGAGGCGGATGTGGTCGTGCTCAACACCTGTTCCGTGCGCGAGAAGGCTCAGGAGAAAGTGTTTTCCGACCTGGGGCGCCTGGCGGAACTCAAAGCATCTCGCCCTGATCTCGTGATTGCCGTGGGGGGCTGTGTGGCGAGCCAAGAGGGGGAGGCGATCATGTCCCGTATGCCCTGCGTGGACCTGGTGTTTGGCCCCCAGACCCTGCACCGTCTGCCCGCCCTGTTGGATGCCCGCCGTACCACCGGTGTGGCCCAGATGGACATTTCCTTTCCCGAAATCGAGAAGTTCGATGCTCTGCCCCCTACCAGGGCTGAGGGGCCTGCGGCTTTCGTATCGATCATGGAAGGCTGCAGCAAGTACTGCAGCTTCTGCGTGGTGCCTTATACCCGGGGTGAAGAATTCTCCCGGCCCCTGTCTGCCGTTCTGGCCGAGATTGCCGATCTTGTCGCCCGTGGCGTGCGTGAAGTCACCCTCCTGGGCCAGAACGTGAATGCCTACCGGGATTACTCCGATGCTGCCTGCGATGTGGAGTTTGCGGATCTCCTGGCAGAGGTCAGTGCTCTGCCCGGCATCGAGCGCCTCCGCTACACCACCAGCCATCCCCTGGAATTCTCCTCCCGTCTGATTGCAGCTCACGGGGCGCTTCCCAAACTCGCGTCGCAACTGCACCTGCCCGTGCAGTCGGGTTCCGACCGGATTCTGGGGGCCATGAAGCGCGGTTATACCGCCGCTTACTACCGTGACCTCGTGGCGCGCTTGCGCGAGGCGGTTCCAGGTATTTCCATTTCCAGCGATTTCATCGTGGGCTTTCCCGGGGAGACCGATGCCGATTTCGAAGCGACGCTCAATCTGATCGCGGCTGTCGCTTTCGATGGCAGCTTTGCTTTTGCCTACAGTCCCCGTCCCGGTACACCGGCTGCATTGCTTGCCGATACGGTGCCCGAGCCGGTGAAGAAGGCACGCCTGCAGCAGTTGCTTGCCCTGACCGATGCGACGGCTGCCTCGGTGAGCGCTGCCATGGTGGGCTCAAACCAGCGCGTGCTGGTGGAAGGGCCTTCGCGGCGCAATGTTCGGGAGCTGTGCGGGCGCACGGACAACAACCGGGTGGTGAACTTTGCCGGGCCTTCGGCCCTGGTGGGTCAGTTCGTGGATCTCACCATTACTGACGTGGCCCATTACACCCTGCGCGGGCGCCTGTGAGCATTCTCGAACTGGCGCTGGAGCCGGTGGATAACGAGCGCCTGGCCAACCTGTGCGGGGTATTGGATGAAAACCTCCAGCAGATCGGGCAGACGCTGGGGGTGGCCATCCGGCGCCGGGGTGAGCATTTCAGTGTGGAAGGGGGAGAGGACAAGACCGCCTTGGCTGCACAAGTCCTGCAGAACTTCTACCGCAGCGCCCGCCATGTCCTCTCCAGCGAAGACATCCACCTGGGGCTCGTGCATGCCCTGGATGGCCCGATGGAGGCTCCGGACATGCCGCGCCTGCGCACCCGGCGCCCCGACCTGCAGGGGCGCTCTACGCGCCAGCTGCAGTACCTGCGCCAGATCCGCGAACATGTGATCACCTTCGGAGTAGGACCAGCCGGCACGGGCAAGACTTATCTGGCCGTGGCCTGTGCGGTGGATGCCCTGGAACGCGAGGAAGTAAAGCGCATCGTGCTGGTGCGCCCGGCCGTGGAGGCCGGGGAAAAGCTGGGATTCCTGCCGGGCGACCTGAGCCAGAAAGTAGACCCCTACCTGCGCCCCCTCTACGATGCCCTCTATGACTTGGTGGGCTACGAGCGGGTGGGTCGCCTCTTCGACCGGGGTGTGATCGAGGTAGCACCCTTGGCCTACATGCGTGGGCGCACCCTCAACCACGGCTTCATCATCCTGGACGAAGCCCAGAACACCACGCCCGAGCAGATGAAAATGTTCCTCACCCGTATCGGGTTCGGCACCAAGGCCGTCATTACGGGTGATGTGACCCAGATCGACCTGCACCGCACCCAGAAGAGCGGGCTCATCGATGCGCGCAACGTGCTGCAGGGGGTGGAAGGCATCGCCTTCACCATTTTCCAGGCGGAAGACGTGGTGCGCCACCCCTTGGTGCAGCGAGTGGTGAACGCCTACGAACGCCATACCCGCCCCCCCAGCAGCCTGGGCAGCCGCTGGTAAAGCGCGGTCAGATCATCGCCCCAAGCGTGATGAGTCCGCCGCGCGCTCACTAATCGCAGAACAGCATTGCGGTTGGCGCAAATCTGATAGCCTAGGTCGCGACCGGGTCAAATTTGTGAATACCTGACAAGATCTTGGCAATTTTGGACCTTGCCTGACGTAACTCATAGTCTGACTGAAGATTGATCCAGCTTTCTGCGTCTGTTCCAAAGAATGCCCCTAGGCGCAGCGCAGTATCTGCGCTGATCGCCCGCTGACCATTCACGATTTCATTAATCCGACGCGGCGGCACGCCGATCGCGTGCGCCAAACGATACTGGCTGATATGTAATGGCTTGAGGAAGTCCTCGAGTAGCACCTCACCAGGGTGGGGCCATTTGATGCCCATCATGGTTCTCTCCTTAGTGGTAGTCCACAATCTCAACGTCGCTGACACGGCCGGGTGCCCAGGTGAAGCAAATACGCCACTGTTCATTGATGCGAATGCTGTACTGCCCGGCACGATCACCTCGCAGCATTTCCAACCGATTGCCCGGTGGCACACGCAGAAAATCCAGGCTGGCTGCGGCATTCAATTGCGCCAGTTTGCGCAGGGCAACGGTTTGAATATTGCCAAACCGGGCGACACGCTTTTGGTCAAAAAGAGCCTTGGTGTCGGTGCAGGCGAAATGGATGATCACAGCAGGATATTAACGAGACGCGTTAATAACGTCAAGCGCCTTCACCTGTGTTCAGATCTGTTTACTGCCTGGTTTTTCCCGTTTATTTTTCCCTGAAATGAGGCCAAATTTCTGGGCCATACTGTGGCTCAGAATCTGTGGAGGGCAAAAGTAAAGACCTGCATTTTCTAGAAGGGGTTCCAGGTCTTGTTGGGGGTGTAATGCATGTAGCCGATACTAGCACCCTCACGTAACCCTACGCCCAGACGGATGGGGGCCAGAATGATGTGACCGCGCTGCTGATAATTGATGCCAGCCCCACCCACATAATAAAAGCTGCCATCCACGGCCGGAAAGCGCTGAAAAATCTGGTTGCTGGAGGGCAGGTGGTACACCAGCACAAACACCTTGGCGGCATCTCCGCCCAGATCAAACCCCACCGAGGGTCCGGTCCAGAACACGTGCCGGCCCCCGCCCTGCTTCATGAGCAGCTCGCCATCCCCATAGCGCAGCCCAACCCCGATGGCGCCGCTGGCTTCCTGGCCCTTGATATAGCCGTTGGGACGGCCCTGTTCCTTGAAGG
>JAJZHV010000068.1 GCA_021804345.1 Pseudomonadota bacterium
CCGAAGAGATGTCTGCAGGAACATCGATCGCGGCAGCCTGCAGGCTGCCCTGGCCCCGCAGGCTGACCGTGGCCCCCACGCGTCGGACTTCATAACCCATGGCACCGAGCATACGTTCGGTATGATCCCGCGTCACCTCTGGTTCGGTGACACGCGTTTCTCCCTGGGCATACAACCCCGCCAGCAGCAAGGCTGATTTCACCTGCGCACTGGCCACAGGCATGGCGTATTCAATGCCTTGCAATGCGGCCACCGGTTTGATTTCCAGCGGCGGTAGTCCCTTGGGCTGGGTCAGAATCTGGGCGCCCATGGCGCGTAAGGGATCGGCCACCCGCCCCATGGGGCGACGTTGCAAGCTGGCATCGCCCGTGAGCGTGGTGGCAAAGGACTGTCCCGCCAGCAAGCCGCTCATCAAACGCATGGAAGTGCCCGAGTTACCACAGTCCAAAGCCTGCTGCGGCGCCCGCAAACCATGCAAACCCACGCCTTCGATGGTCACGCAACCCTGCTCTGGACCAGTGATGGGAACCCCCATGGCACGAAATGCCCGCATGGTGGACAGGGCATCCTCGCCCTCCAGAAAGCCTGTTACGCGGGTCGTGCCGTTGGCAATGGCCCCCAGCATGATACTTCGGTGCGAAATGGATTTATCTCCCGGCACGCGCAAGGTGCCCTGCAGGAGGCCTCCTGGAGAGACGGTGTAGGTGTGCTTCATGCGGATGGTCTCATTGTGTATCGTTCCAGTTGCGCCGCGCCTGGCGCGCCACTTTGAAAAAAGATTCTAGGCCCGATTCATCTTCCTGTTGCAACAATTCGGTCAACAGATCCAACTGCTCCCGATAGCGCTCAATTTCTGACAACAGCACTGTACGATTGGCCAAGCTGATATCGCGCCACATTTCTGGGTTACTGGCGGCAATGCGCGTAAAGTCGCGAAACCCTCCGGCCGCAAAGCGAAAGAAGGAGGCCGCATCCACCCGGGTGGCAATGTCATAGACCAGGGCAAAACTGAGCAGATGGGGTAAGTGGCTGACCACCCCAAAGATGGCGTCATGGCGCTGTACGGACATGAGTTCTACCTTGGCACCGCAGGCTTCCCAGCATTGTTGCACCACCCCACGGGCCTGTTCGTCGCACACCGAGGTGGGGGTCAACACCACCGAACAGCCCTGGAACAGGTCGGCCCGAGCCGCGCGCACCCCACTTTGCTCGGCCCCCGCAATGGGATGTCCGGGAACGAAGCGGGCCAGCGAGGCACCCATCGTGGCCTGCGCAGCCTGCCATACGGAAGCCTTGGTGCTCCCCACATCGGTGACCACAGCCCCTGCGGGCAAGGTTGCCCAGACCTGGGACAACACCGCAGCCAGTTGTCTGACCGGCACCGCCAGCAGCACCAATTCAGCCTCGGCCACCGCACTGGCCACATCCTGAACCACCTGATCCAGCACCCCCAGATGACGGGCCGTGGCCAGATTGATCTCGTCCCGATCCACACCCGTCACACAAATATCCGGCACTGCCCTGCGCATGGCCAAGGCAAAGGAGCCCCCAATCAGGCCAACACCGATGATGGTGACACGGCGCGGCAGTGGCGGTTGACTATGAACGATCAGAGGCATGCCCGCTCCACAGCCTCAGGCCAGGCGCCCATGGCTAAGTCGCAGCGTGCAAGGCACGCTCCAGTGCCTGTAAAAACAGGTGATTCTGCGCTGCGGTCCCCACACTGACGCGCAAATACTCTGGCATCTGGTAGGCCGCCACCGGACGCACAATGATCCCTTGGGCCAATAGGGCCTGATACACACGGGCAGCTTCACCCACCCGCACCGTGAGAAAATTTCCCACCGAAGGAATATAGGGCAAGGACAGTCGTTTGAAGCCCTCCTCCAATTGCATCAAACCCGCCTGATTGAGCGCGCGCACGCGCTCCAGAAACGCCTGATCCTGCAATGCTGCTGCCGCAGCCGCCAGGGCCAGCGCATTGACGTTAAAGGGCTGTCGGACCCGGTTGATGAGATCGATGACCTCCGGGTGCGCCACCCCAAAGCCCACACGCAAACCCGCCAGCCCATAAGCCTTAGAAAACGTGCGGGAGATGAGGAGATTGGAGTGCTGCTGCAGCCAGCTCATGGCCGGATACCGCTGCTGAGGGAGTAAATACTCGGTGTAGGCCTCGTCCAGTACCACCAGCACCCGTGAGGGAATGCGTTGCAGGGCGGCTTGCACGGTGGCGCCAGAAAGAAACGTTCCCGTGGGATTGTTGGGATTGGCCAGAAACAGGACCCGCGTATCAGGACGCAGGGCGGCCATCATGGCCTCCAGATCATGGCCAAAGTCTTTTGCCGGAACTTCAATCCCTTCGGCGCCGACCGCTTGCGTGACTAGGGGGTAGACTGCAAAGGCATGTTGCGCATAGACGGCGGAGGTTCCAGGGCCCAGAAAGGTACGGGCCACCAGTTCCAGCACATCATTGGAACCATTGCCCAGAACGATTTGCGGCTGCGGAATCTGATAATGGGCACTCAGGGCTTGCTTGAGTTCGTGGCCACTGCCGTCTGGGTACAGGGCCAGTTCAGGAAGTGCCTGGGAAATGGCCTGCAGGGCCATGGGACTGGGGCCCAGAGGGTTTTCGTTGGAGGCCAGCTTGATGATGGCAGACAGGCCCAATTCCCGTTGTAATTCGGAGATGGGCTTGCCGGGTTGATAGGGGGCAAGGGCCCGCAGGTGGGCCGGAACCTGTTCACAGGAATCGATCATCGGGCTGCTACCGGATAAGAACCAAGAATCTTGCAAAAGAGGGCCTTTTGCCCCATGGCCTGGATGGCTTGGCCGAGGTGCGCCAGGGCCGCATGTCCCTCCAGATCCACAAAAAATACGTACTCCCACAAGGCCGTGCGGGCCGGTCTGGACTCCAGACGGGTCATACTGACCCCACACTGGGCCAAGGGGGCCAGCAATTCGTAGATGGCCCCGGGTTGGTTACGCACCGCCAGAACCAAAGAGGTTTTGTCCTGCCCCGAGGCCGCTGCAGCCTGGGAACCACACACCAGAAACCGGGTGGTATTTCCGGATTCATCTTCGATGTTGGCGTGCAGCACTTTCAATCCATAGCGTTCGGCGGCCAGATCTCCGGCAATGGCCGCCGAGCCGGGTTGATGCATGACCAGACTGGCCGCTTCGGCGTTACTACTGACCGCAACCCGTTGCGCCTGGGGCAAAAACGTGTTGAGCCACTGTTGACATTGCCCAAGAGACTGGCCATGGGAATACACGCGCTCGATTTGCTGTAACGTATTCACTTCAGGGGCCACCAGGAGTTGCTGCCGAACCCGCAACAGGATTTCGCCGCAGACCTTGAGCGGCGTTTCCACCAGAAGATCCAGGGTGCGACCAACAGCCCCTTCACTGGAGTTTTCTACGGGGATGACGGCAAAATCCGCCCCTCCAGTCTCTGCCGCGCGCATCACCTCGTCCCAATTGGCGCAAAACAGGGTGTGGACCGCGTGGCCAAAATGGTGCACCACGGCGGACTCGGAGTAAGTGCCCTCCGGACCCAGACAGGAGACGGTCACCGGACGTTCAAAAGCCAAGCAGGCGGACATGATTTCCCGAAACAGAAAAGCCACCGTGTCGTCCCGCAAGGGTCCAGGGTTTGCGGCTTTGATCTGCCGTAAAACCTGTGCTTCGCGTTCTGGACGGTACAGGACCCCGGTTTTGAGGGCGCCAATTTTGCCTGCAATGCGGGCGCGCGCGTTGATCAGATGCAGTAGTTGCTCATCGAGGGCATCAATCTGGGTACGCAGGTCCTGCAGGGAAGAGTGGGAAGGTGTTTCAGCCATGAGAAGCCCCACCAGCGGAATCCATGGTGGAGGCTGGCTCGGGCGCAGCCAAATCGGCGTTTAGGGAATCCTCGGCGGGCGTTTCATCAATGCGACTTAAGGACACCAGTTTTTCCCCCTGATCTAAAGCGATCAGCGTCACACCCTGGGTGGCCCGGCTCATTTCCCGGATTTCCTGAACGCGGGTGCGAATCAGCACCCCACCCGTGGTGATGAGCATGAGTTCATCTTCCGGGTTGACCAAGGCTGCGCTCACCACCGGTCCATTGCGCTCGGAGGTCTGGATGGCAATCATGCCTTGGCCGCCCCGTCCATGGCGGGTGTATTCTGCGATGGGGGTGCGTTTTCCATAGCCGTTTTCGGTGGCGGTCAACACGCTTTGCGATTCGTTTTCGGCCACCAGCAGGGCAATGACACGCCCTCCGGGGGACAGGCGCATGCCGCGCACACCCCGTGCGGTTCGCCCCATAGGACGAACATCTTCTTCAGAAAAGCGAATGGCTTTGCCTTCGTCTGAAAACAGCATGACGTCATGATGTCCATCGGTAATGGCAACGCCGATGAGATAATCATCGGGGTCAAGATCCACGGCAATGATGCCGGAAGAGCGCGGGCGCGAGAAATCAGACAGGGGGGTTTTCTTGACTGTCGCCTGGGCGGTGGCCATGAACACATAGTGCTCGGCATCAAACTCCTTGACGGGCAAGATGGCATTGATTTTTTCCTTGGCGTCCAACTGCAGGAGGTTGATCACGGGCGTGCCACGACCGTTGGAGGAACCCGAGGGCACATTGAACACACGCAACCAGTAAACCTTTCCCAGACTGGAGAAACACAAGATATGGTCATGGGTGTTGGCCACGAAAAGCCGTTCGATGAAATCGTCTTCTTTGGTGGTAGCGGCCTGGCGCCCGCGCCCTCCCCGGCGCTGGGCACGGTAGTCGGTAACGGGTTGGGATTTGATATACCCACCATGGGAGAGGGTGACCACCACTTCTTCCGGAGTGATGAGATCTTCCAGGTTTAGGTCTTCGGCATTGACGACGATTTCGCTGCGCCGAACATCCCCAAAGGTTTCCTTGATCTGCACCAATTCTTCCGTGATCAAGGTGGTAATCCGTTGGGGTTGCGCCAGAATGTCCAGTAGATCGGCGATACGCAGCATGACTTCACGGTACTCGTCGCGAATCTTTTCCTGTTCCAGTCCGGTCAGGCGTTGCAGCTGCATTTCCAGAATGGCCACCGCTTGCGTCTCCGACAGCCGGTAGCCCTCGGCCTGCAGACCAAACTGATAGGGCAGGCCCAAGGGACGCGAGGCGTTCTGGGGGGCCCGGGAGAGCATGTCGCGGACGAGCTCAGAGGGCCACAGTCGCTGCATGAGGCCCTCGCGCGCCACGGCCCGGGATTCCGAGGCCTTGATCAGGGCGATGATCTCGTCCACGTTGGACAGAGCCACCGCCAACCCTTCTAGCACGTGAGCACGCTCGCGCGCTTTGGCCAGTTCGTACACCGTCCGACGGGTCAGGACTTCGCGTCGATGACGCAAAAACGCCTCGAGAAACTGTTTGAGATTCAGCAGGCGCGGCTGGTTATCCACCAGCGCCACCATGTTCATGCCGAAGGATTCCTGCAACTGGGTTTGCTTGAACAGATTGTTGAGGACCACCTCGGGCAACTCGCCCCGTTTGAGTTCGATCACCACGCGCATGCCTGATTTGTCGGACTCGTCACGCAAATCGGAAATGCCGTCAATCCGCTTTTCGCGCACCAACTCGGCGATCTTGATGATCAGGTTGGCCTTGTTGACCTGATAGGGCAGTTCATCCACGATGATGGCTTGCCGACCCCCCACCTTATCCACGTCTTCCACATGGGTGCGGGAGCGCATCAACACCCGGCCACGTCCGGTCAAATAGCCCTCGCGCACCGACGCGGTACCATAAATGATGCCGCGCGTGGGAAAGTCGGGGGCCGGAATGATGTCGATCAGGGACTCGAGAGTCATGTCGGGATTGGAAAGCAGCGCCAGACAGGCCTCGATCACTTCCCCAAGATTGTGCGGGGGAATGTTGGTGGCCATGCCCACGGCGATACCGGAAGAACCATTGACCAGCAGATTGGGAAAACGCGCGGGCAAAATGAGCGGCTCCTGTTCGGAGCCGTCATAGTTGGGTCCAAAATTCACGGTGTCGCGGTCAAGGTCGGCCAATAACTCGTGGGTGATGCGTGCCATACGAATTTCGGTGTAGCGCATGGCCGCTGGATTGTCGCCGTCCACCGAGCCAAAATTTCCCTGACCATCAATGAGGGGGTAGCGCAGGGAAAAGTCCTGGGCCATGCGCACAATGGCATCGTAGACGGCCGTATCCCCATGGGGGCGATATTTACCGATGACATCACCCACGATACGGGCGGACTTCTTGTAGGGTTTGTTGAAGTCGTTGGAGAGCTCGTGCATGGCAAAAAGGACACGCCGGTGCACCGGTTTCAGCCCATCGCGCACATCCGGCAGCGCCCTTCCCACAATGACACTCATGGCGTATTCCAGGTAGGAACGACGCATTTCATCTTCCAGACTGACGGGGAGTGTT
>JAJZHV010000069.1 GCA_021804345.1 Pseudomonadota bacterium
AATGCGCACGGCCGAGTCGGTCTTGTTGATGTGTTGTCCTCCAGCCCCACTGGCGCGAAACGTATCGATGCGCAGTTCGGCGGGATTGAGGGTGACCTCGTTGACCTCGTCGGCCTCTGGCATGACGGCCACGGTGCAGGCGGAGGTGTGGATTCGTCCCTGGGTTTCGGTTTCGGGTACGCGCTGCACCCGATGCCCTCCTGATTCAAATTTTAGCCGCGAATAGGCCCCTTGGCCTTCGATGCGGAAGATGATTTCCTTGAACCCGCCCATTTCACCAGAGCTATGGGAAATAATCTCGGTCTGCCAGCGATTGCGCTCGGCAAAACGGGCGTACATTCTAAACAGGCTACCGGCAAACAGGGCCGATTCATCACCGCCGGTGCCTGCCCGGATTTCCATGAAGATATTGCGCTCATCGTTCGGGTCGCGGGGCAGTAACGCCTGTTGCAAGGCGCTTTCCAGTTGCTCCTGGCGCGCCCGGGCGGCAAGGATTTCTTCTTCGGCAAAACTTCTGTAGGCCGGGTCGTTGCCCATATCTGAAGCGGCTGCCTGATCGGCCACGGCCTGCTGGTATTGCTTGAAGAGGATCACCACAGGGGTGATGTCGGCATGTTCGCGCGTAAGCTTGCGGTATTGGTCCAGGTCCTGGGTGACCGAGGGACTGGACAGCAGTTCATCCAGCTCGGTCTGACGCAAGACGAGCGTGCTCAGACGATTCAGAAGCGAAGCTTTCATGGGTGGTCCGGGTTCAATCTGTGGGTTGATCGCTGCGCAAAAACAGACGATGGAGGGCTTCTACCAGTTGCTGTTGGGCAGGACCACGGGTTTGGTTCAGACATTGCACCGGATGGTGTAGCAACTTGTTCATCAGCCCGTTGGACAGCAGTTCCAGCACTTGCTGGGGATCGTCCCCACGGGCCAGCGCCTTGCGCGCTCGTTCCAGTTCCAGTTGGCGGTACTGCTCGGCATGAGCGCGCAGCATGCGGATGGTGGGCACCACGTCACGGGTATGAATCCAGTCCACAAAATCCCGTACGCGCGCGGTAATGATGGCCTCGGCCTCTTCCACGGCAGATTGGCGCAACCCCTGATTTTCCTGAATGATATGTCCCAGGTCATCTACCGTGTACAGGAACACGTCATCCAGCACGCTGACTTCGGGTTCGATGTCCCGGGGCACCGCCAGATCGATCATCACCATGGGGCGATGCTTGCGCAGTTTTAGGGCGCGTTCCACCATGCCCTTGCCAATCAGGGGTAACTGGCTGGCCGTGGAGGAGACGACGACATCAAAGTGCGCCAGATGCGCAGGGAGTTCGGACAGGGCGATGCTTTTTCCACCCAGTTGACGCGCCAGCAGTTCGCCACGTTCCGGGGTGCGATTGGCGACCGTGACCGAGCGCGGATGGCGCGCCAGAAAATGGGTGGCTACCAATTCCACCATTTCGCCGGCGCCAATGAATAGCACATGCTGCTCCTCCATGGCGCCTAGCACGCTGGCCGTGAGTTTGAGGGCTGCGGCCGCCAGCGATACCGAATGCTCGCCAATGGCGGTTTGCGAGCGCACGGCTTTAGCCACCGAAAAGGTTTGCTGAAACATTTTATGCAGCAGTGGCCCCAGAGTGCCAGCTTCTTCGGCGCTGCGCACAGCCTGTTTGACTTGTCCCAGAATCTGGGGCTCTCCCAGCACCATGGAATCCAGCCCAGAGGCCACCCGAAAGGCGTGATGGGCGGCAGCGCTGCCATCGAGGCGATACAGATACTGCTCCATGGCAAAACCCGACAGGCCGTGATGCTCGGTCAGCCAGTGGGCAATGGTGTCTGGGTGCGGGGTTTTGCAGTAAATTTCGGTGCGGTTGCAGGTGGACAAGATGACCGCCTCTTCGGCGGGCGTGAGCCGGGTTAGATCGGCAAGCGCCGGAAGCAGCCGTTCCTGGGGGAAGGCCACCCGCTCGCGCACATCCACGGGAGCCGTCTCATGATTCAGACCAAAGGCGTGCAATTGCAGTGTGGGGGAGTCAGCCAACGCGTTATCCGGAAGTTGAGGGCGCAACGTGCAATTATAGCCTGAAGCGAAGTGGCAGGGGTTAAGAGGCGCCGGGCGGGGTAAACCCCGTGGGATAGAGAATCCAGAGCCGACCCGATTGCCGCATAGTTCCAGCCTTTTGTTCGGCTTGTGGGCCGTAGCCCCAAAAAAAATCGGCACGCACGGCGCCAAAAATAGCGCCGCCCGTATCTTGCGCCATCATCAACCGGCGCAGGGGGATGTGAGTGGCGGGCTGTGTGGTGTCCAGGAACACCGGAACTCCCAGGGGAATGACCCTGGGGTCTACCGCCAGGCTGGCCCCACCAGTGACTGGAACGCCCATGGCCCCTAGGGGCCCGGGCAGATCTGAGGGCAGAACCCGAAAAAAGACATAGCTGGGATTATGGTTGAGCACAGATTGTACTTGCTGGGGATGGCTTCGGGCCCAAGCCTTGATGCCTGGCAAAGTGGTTTGTGCCAGGGTCAGGGCGCCACGTTGCACCAGCAAGCGGCCGATGCCATGAAACGGCTGGCCATTCTGGTCGGCATAGCCCACTCGCATTTGCCCACCCTGGGCCAGGTCGATACGTCCCGAGCCCTGGATGTGCAGAAAAAACAAATCTACCGGATCGTCTACCCACACCAGTTCATCCCCCGTGAGGGGGGCTTCAACGCTGTCGATATCAGCCCGGCGCAGATACGGTACCACCCGGTTGCCCTGCAGTTGTCCGCGTAGGCGTCGTCCCTTGAGCTCCGGTACCAGATCCCCCAGGTCGATGGTGAGCAGATTGGTTGGTGGCCGGTAGAGCGGATAACGGTAGCGCTCGGTTTGGGTCAAACTGCCGTGCAGCAGGGGTTCGTAATAGCCTGTGATCAGACCGGTGTTGGACCCATCCGGGTTGAGCACCTGCCAGGGGGAGAAATGCGTTTCAAAAAAAGTGCGCATCTGCGCGCTGTCAGGGGTTCCAGGCCAGGCCAAGGCGGCCTCGCAGACCCCTTGAAAAGCGCTTTGAGTCGTGAGCACGGTGCAACTGTGTAAAAATGCCTGCCAGGTTTCAGGGGTCAGGGCGTAGTGCCAGCGCGGCAGCGTATCGAAGGAAACCGCCTTGAGTTGTCCGCGCGGGGGTGGCACAGTGGCTGGCGAGTCCGTGCCGGCCCCGGCCTGGGCGGAAGTGGCCGGGTGACAGCTGTGGTCCGCGGCAGCTTCTGCCGCAGGACAAATCACGGGGGGGATGCGTTCGGGATGTGGGTCCACCCATTCCTCGGGTGCAGCACAGGCTGGGGTGGCGGCGTGCGGGGTTTCGGGCAAGGTGGTGGAGCAAGCGCCCAGCCACAGGGGTAGTGCAAACCCGGCCAGAACCCGACCCAACGAAACGCACCAGAACAGGGAAGGGTGCACGGCGCCGCGCACGCAGTAGCGCAGGAGGCCGGGATTCATGCGACGGAGGGTGTGGGTTCGGGGGGAAACAGGTCGGTGCCGTTTTTGTGATGCCACTGCAGGATGCCTTCCCAGACCTCCTGGGCGCTTTCCGCATACCAGAACAGATCCAGGTCTTCCTGGTCGATATGTCCGGATTCCAGCAAGAATTCCACGTCGAACACGCTACGCCAGAAGGCTTCTCCCACCAGCACGATGGGCATCGGAGGGACCTTGCGTGTCTGGATCAGGGTAAGGGTGCCAAACAGTTCGTCCAGGGTACCAAAGCCACCGGGTAAAGCCACTACAGCCGCAGCCCGTTTCATGAAGTGTAGCTTGCGCAGGGCAAAATAGTGAAACTGAAAACATAAGCCCGGCGTGATGTAGGGATTGGGATATTGCTCGTGGGGCAGGGTGATATTAAGCCCCACATTGCGCGCTCCCACGTCATGGGCGCCACGGTTGGCCGCTTCCATGGCTCCGGGGCCACCTCCGGTCATGACCACCACCCGGGAATCCTGAGGGCCCAGACCGGCCTGTGCCACTAATTGCCCCAAACGGCGCCCCACTTCGTAATAGCGTGACAACTCCAGACGTCGTTCCGCCAGCTTAAGTTGCTGCTGGTAGGGAAGGTGATGGGGTTGATGGGCCATTGCCTGGCGCGCGGTGCCCAGTTCGCGTTGGGCTACGCCAGGTTCGCGCAGGCGGGTGCTGCCAAACACCACAATCGCACGCTCGATACCCGCCAGGGACAAGCCCTGCTCCGCCTTGCAGTAATCCAGTTGCAGTCGAACGCCCCGGGCCACATCGCTATGCAGGAAGGATGTATCCAGATCGGCTTCCAGGTAAGAGGGATGCGCGATGATGGCGCGTTGGAGTGAGGCCAGCGTGTCATCCTCTGCGCTTGGGCGCAATTGCGCGCCAGGCAGGGGTTCGTGCCGTTCTACCGGATCAGGGGGTTTGGGAATATGGGGCGGGCGTCGACGCATGCGGGGTTACTCCAGTCCGTGCAGGGCCAGTTCGGCCGCGCGCAGAACGGCACGCGATTTATTGACGGTTTCCTGCCATTCATTGGCGGGAACGGAATCGGCCACGATGCCACCGCCGGTTTGGACGTACAGGGTGCCCTGGCGCACAACGGCCGTGCGAATGGCAATGGCCATGTCCATGTTGCCATCAAACCCCAGATAACCCACGGCGCCGCCATACACGCCACGGCGTGTGGGTTCTAGTTCGTCAATGATTTCCATGGCGCGCACCTTGGGTGCTCCGCTGAGGGTCCCTGCCGGGAAAGTGGCACGCAACACATCCATGGCATCCATCCCGGGTTTAAGGCGTCCCTCCACGTTGGATACGATATGCATGACATGGGAGTAGCGCTCGATGATCATGCGTTCGGTGACCGTCACGGAACCGGTTTGTGCAATGCGCCCCACATCGTTGCGTCCCAGATCGATGAGCATGACATGCTCGGCAATTTCCTTAGGGTCGCAGAGCAGTTCTTGCGCCAGGGCCTGGTCCTGTTCCGGGCTGTTGCCCCGTGGTCGGGTGCCGGCGATGGGTCGAACCGTGACGCGGTCTTCCTCTAGGCGTACCAAAATTTCGGGGGATGCTCCCACCACCTGGAAATCGTCGAAATCATAAAAGAACATGTAGGGCGAGGGGTTGAGCCGGCGCAAGGCCCGGTACAAGGTGAGCGGTGGGGCCGCAAAGGGCTGGCGAATGCGCCGGCTCAGAACCACCTGCATGATGTCTCCGCGCTCGATATAGGTTTTTGCACGCGCCACGCTGGTTTGGTGCTCCTGCGGCGACTGATCGGACTGGGCGGGGGTGAGGGGATGCATGGCTAGCGGGGGTAACTGGGCGGGTTGGCGCAACTGCTGATGCAACTGCTCAAGACGGGCCCGGGCCCGGGTAAAAGCTTCAGGCGCTTGGGCCTCGGCGTAGACGATCAGGTGCAGTTGCCCGGAAAGATTGTCGATGACCACCAGTTCGGTGGTCAGTAGTAACAAAATGTCGGGAATGCCGGTGTCGTTGGGCTTCCAGCCCGCAGCCAGCCTAGGTTCGATGTAGCGCACGATGTCATACCCAAAGTAGCCAGCCAGGCCGCCGCAAAAGCGGGGCAGGCCCTGTATCGGGGCAACCCGGAAGCGCTTGCGATAGGCGGCCACAAAGGCCAGTGGGTCGTCCACCTGCAGGCATTCGGGGTCTTGTCCGGTCTGTTCGATGCGCACCGAGTGGCCGGTGATCCGCAGTCGGGTGCTGGCCGGCAAACCCACGAAGGAATAGCGGCCAAAGCGTTCTCCACCCTGCACTGATTCTAGCAGGAAGGTATACGGTCCTTGGGCCAGCTTGGCGTAGACTGCCAAGGGGGTGTCCAGATCAGCCAGCAGCGTCTGAACCAGGGGAATCCGGTTATATCCGGCCTGGGCCAGCGCTGCAAATTCCGCTTCGGTCATCGGGCCAGCTCGGCGCGCATGGCCGCAATGGTGGCGGCATAATCCTGGGTGCTGAAGATAGCAGAGCCGGCCACGAAGGTATCGGCCCCGGCGTCGGCGATCGCCCGGATGTTGTCCACTTTCACACCGCCATCCACTTCCAGCCAGATGTCACGGCCGCTGGCCCTGATGCGTTGCCGCGCGGCGCGCAGTTTGTCCAGGGCCGAGGGAATGAAGGACTGGCCACCAAAACCCGGATTAACCGACATGATCAGAATCATGTCCAGTTTATCCATGACATGATCCAGATAAGACAGGGGGGTGGCCGGGTTGAACACCAGGCCAGCCTTGCATCCCTGGTCCCGGATCAACTGCAGGGAACGGTCCACATGCTCGGAGGCCTCTGGATGAAAGGTGATGAGGTTGGCCCCGGCCTTGGCAAAGTCAGGGATGAGACGATCCACGGGTTTGACCATCAAGTGCACGTCGATGAG
>JAJZHV010000070.1 GCA_021804345.1 Pseudomonadota bacterium
ATTGTCCCCGGAATACCGCACCATCGGCCAGCACCAGAATGGCAGGCGCAAAGGATGCTGAAGTATTGGCGTCAGCCATTACGGGGGTCCTCCAGATGGGATTGGATGTGAAAAACGGGAAGGACGCCCAGAGGCGACTTTCCCGTTTCCGATTGCTGTAATACTACACCAAAAGGGGCCTTCAATCAAACGGTGGGTGGCCCCGGACGAAGCAGCGCCTTGAGCCCCAGCACATCCTGCATGTCATACAGACCGGGTGGCTGCGTGGCCAAAAACCTTGCGGCGCGCAGGGCACCTAAGGCAAAAGTGGTGCGGTTGCTGGCTTTGTGGGTGATTTCCAGGCGTTCGCCCCAACCCATGAAGGCCACCGTATGATCGCCCACCACGTCACCGCCGCGCACGGTGGCAAAACCGATGGTGTCTTGGGCGCGCTCGCCCATCAGGCCCTCGCGGCCATACACCGCCACCTCTGACAGGCGCTGGCCACGGGCTGCAGCAACCACTTCGCCCATGCGCAAAGCGGTGCCTGAGGGTGCGTCTACTTTGTGGCGATGATGGGCCTCACTGATTTCGATGTCGAATCCCGGTTGCAGAACGCGGCTGGCTAGATCTAAAAGCACCAGGGACAAGTTCACCCCCATGCTCATGTTGGGGGCTAACACGATGGGGATGCTCTGGCTGGCCAGTTCGATCTGGCGCCGTCCCGCCTCATCGAATCCGGTGGTTCCGATGACGAGGGCCCGCCTCGATTCCAGGCAATACTGCACGTGCTTGAGGGTACCCGATGGGCGCGTAAAATCGATCAACACTTGGCTGGGTTCAAGTGCGGCACGGATATCATCCGTGATGACAACGGACAAGGGGCTACCCAGCCAGTCGCCCGGATTGCGTCCCAAATAGGGCGAACCGGGTTGTTCCAGAGCACCGCTGAGCGTTAAGTCGGGCGCCGCCACAAGGGCCTCCAGCAAGGCGCGCCCCATTCGTCCGGTGCAACCGGCAATGCATAGACGGATGCTCACGGATGGGCCTCCAGGGCAACCTGCTGCGGGTAAGTGGAGACGAAATGCTCCAGTTTGTCATCCTTGAAGTACACGGTGAGCCGACTGGGAGTGCTCAGGTGATTCTTGAGTCGCGTGTAGTACACATAGTCCCAGCGGTTGGCGTGAAAGGGGTCCGTCAGAAGGGGGGTACCCAGAATGTACCCCACCTGGGTACGCGTTTGCCCGGGTTTGAGGCGTCCGATCATGTCGCTATCGATGATGATGCCCTGCTGAATGTCTAGCGTATAAGGTTGCAGTGCAGACCATTTGGGCAGATAGGGCAGCTCGGCCATGCTGGGCAATTGCCAGGAGGGCGGATTGAAGTTGGGCAGGCTCAGGGAAGCACAACCCGTCAGGGCAAGCAACAAGGGTGCGGTGACAGCCAGTCGAATCATTCGGGTTTTCCGGGACCAGTCCAATTCGCTATAATACCTTATCTTTCCAAGTATCAGGTCACTCATGAGCGCCTCTCAGGATTTGAAAGACATGGGTCTTAAGGCGACTTTGCCCCGGCTCAAAATTCTAGGTCTGTTCGAGCACGGCTCCAGTCGACATATGAGCGCCGAGGCCGTGTATCGGCTGCTGCAACAGGAGGGAATGGAGGTGGGTTTGGCCACGGTATACCGGGTGCTCACCCAGTTCGAGCAAGCCGGGTTGCTGACCCGGCATCATTTCGAGAGCGGCAAGGCCGTGTTCGAACTCAATCAGGGCGATCATCACGACCATCTGGTGTGCTTGCAATGTGGCCACGTGGAAGAGTTCTACGATGCCGAAATCGAGCAACGTCAAGCCCGGGTCGCACAACAACGGGGGTTTGCCATCCGCGAGCATTCCCTGCAGCTCTACGCCGATTGTCAGCGCACGCAGTGCCCGCACAAGTCCTAGCTGTTCAGGCCACTCTTACAGCAGGTCGGGGTTGAGCACCGCGCGCAAGACCACCTGCGCCTGATCGCGTCGTGTGCGCCAGGAAAACCACCATAGGGCGCCTTTTCGTACGGACCATGGCTGAACATGCCCGGTCATGAGCAGTGCTGCGGTTTCTCCCAATGTGGGCTGATGCCCCACCACCACCACGGTGCGTTCGGCCAAAGGCCATTGCACGGCCTCTAGCAGGGCTTCGGGGGTGCTCCGGGTACCTACTGCGGCGCAGGTTTCAAAGGGAAGGTCGAGCGCTTCAGCGGTTTGTTGGGTGCGCAGGGCGGGGCTGACCAAAATTCCGTAGGGCTCCTCCAACACCCCGGACAGCCACTGTGCCACGCGCGCCGCCTGCCGCTTCCCACGAGGTGTAAGCGCGCGCTTTTCGTCAGGATGGCCCTCTTCGGCCTCGGCATGGCGCCATAAAATCAGATCCATGAACAAGTTTCCTCCCCGAATGAAGTCAAGGTGGGGTATCCAGCAGCAGACGATAACCCCGTTCTGCCTTGCTGCACGATTCTGGAATCACGGCCAGGGCATCCTGCAGGCTGCGACCGATGCGGCTGATGGGCTGAGGGTCGCCCTGCAGCAACTCCAGTTCGATCTCCATGATGGGTGTGGCGCGCCCACCTGCGCGCACTTCACCGCGATCAAGGGCTAACTCCAGGAGTGTTCCCTCCGCACAGCGCAAACGCTGGGTTTGGCGATCGAATTCCGTGACAAAACGTGGCTTGATACGATTGAACGTGGATTCGGTGTGCAAAAAAGTTTTCAGTGCCTCGTCTTCCAGGCAAGAAAAATCCAGGTGATGCTCGGCAATAGGGCATTCCCACTCCTGGCGAACGGACAATCCGCCCTGCTCTTGACCGCGGGATTTGATGGTTTGCATCCACTGATCTCCCACCTGGCGCACACGCAGGGCAATGCCTTGCTGGCGCAAGGATAACTCCGGGGTGTCGTAGTAGATACTGAAGTAATGGTGGCGCACCGCAGGGCCCTCGCACAGCTCCTGCAACCAGTCCAGTTGCAGCACCTGATCCAGAGCCGCCGCGCTGGCGCGCAACTTTAACTCGATTTCTGTATGTGCGCTCATGACCGGTGTCCGGGATTGGTATGGGAAAATTTTTCCAGCAGATGTCGTTGCGCATCGAAGGGTTGTTCGTGCCGGCAGATGCGCCGCTGGTATGTTCCACTCCCTTTCATTTCCCAACTCAGCGCCTGGTCCTTCAGGTAGGGGCGCAGACCTTCGCTCATGATTCGGCGCTTGATGCTGGGATCCAGAATGGGGATACAGATTTCGATGCGCCGAAACAGGTTCCGATCCATCCAGTCGGCGCTGGAGATGAACAGATTCTGTGCGCCGCCATTAAAAAAATAAAACACTCGGTGATGCTCCAAAAACCGACCAATGATGGAAAAAACCCGAATATTGTCGGATAAGCCCGTGATGCCTGGGCGCAGCAAACAGACTCCGCGCACGATCAAATCCACCTTGACCCCTGCCTGACTGGCATCATACAGGGCATCGATGATACTGCGCTCGGTCAGCGCATTCATTTTGGCGATGATATGCGTGCGTTTATTTTGTTGTGCCATTTCGGTTTCGTGGCGAATGGCGCCCAGCAGGGATGCGTGCAGGCTGAAGGGGGATTGGCACAATTGCTTGAGAGGTCCGTGCTGCCCCAGACCGGTGATCTGCATAAACACTTCGTTCACGTCCGAGGTGATTTCCGAATCAGCGGTAAACAGTCCGAAATCGGTATACAGCTTGGTGGTGCGGGAGTGATAGTTGCCAGTGCCCAAATGCACATAGCGTCGTAATTTGCCTAACTCGCGACGAATGATCATGCACATCTTGGCATGGGTTTTATAGCCCGCCACGCCATACACCACATGTGCCCCCGCCTCTTCCAGTTTGGCTGCCCAGTTGATGTTGGCCTCTTCATCAAAGCGCGCCAGTAATTCCACCACCACGGTGACTTCCTTGCCCCGTCGCGCTGCATCAATGAGCGCGTCGATCAGTTCGGAATCGGCACCCGCGCGATAAACCGTCTGCTTGATGGCCAGGACCAGCGGATCGTTGGCAGCCCGCTGAACCAGTTCTACCACCGGACCAAAAGACTGGTACGGATGGTGGAGCAGGATGTCCTTTTTACGAATGGCGGCAAAAATATCATGTCCATTGTCCCATTCCCGGGGGCGCATCTGAGTGAATCGGGGAAAGCGCAAATCCGGGCGATCCACCATGTCCGCCACTTGCATGAGTCGCACCAGATTAACGGGGCCATTCACACGATACAGGTCGGTTTCTTCTAGCCCGAAGGTTTCCAGCAAAAAATTCGCCATGGCCTCTGAACAGTTTTCAGCCACTTCCAGGCGTACTTCGTCGCCAAATTGACGATGGTTCAATTCCCCCTGCAACGCCTGTCGCAGGTTTTTGTCTTCATCTTCTTCCTCCAGCAGCAATTCACTGTTGCGCGTCACCCGAAATTGGTAGCAGCCCTCCACGGTCATCCCCTGAAAGAGTTCGCCTACATTAGCATGCAACACGGAGGAGAGAAAAATGAAGCCGTAGGGGCAATCGGTCAGATTGGCGGGCAGACGGATGAAGCGGGGCAAGGAACGCGGAGCCTGGACCACTGCATGGGTGGTCTGACGTCCAAAGGCGTCACGGCCGCTCAGTTCCACGGCAAAATTCAAACTCTTGTTGAGAATTCGAGGAAAGGGATGGGCGTTGTCCAGGCCGATGGGGGTGAGCACCGGCATGACTTCGCGGAAAAAATAATCCCGCGCCCAGTCCCGTTGTGCCTCGGTCCAATACCCGCGGCGGTGAAAGCGAATGCCCTCCAGGGACAAATCAGGCAAGACCTTTTCGTTGAGCAGGGCATACTGGACCTCGATGAGTTCATGCGCTTCCTGGCTGACTCTTTGATACACCACCACAGGGGACAGGCCATCTGGTCCAGGAGTGGGTGTGCCCTGCTGAATTTGCTGCTTCAGATCGGCCACCCGGATTTCAAAAAACTCATCCAGATTGCTACTGACGATGCACAGATAGCGTAAGCGTTCTAGCAGGGGGGTGGTGGGATTTTCAACCATGGCCAACACCCTTCGATTGAAAGCCAGTTGTCCCAGTTCGCGGTTGAAATAAGCCGTGGCCGGGTAGCGTGAAGGAGGAAGCGTTGAAGGATAAAAGCTCATGCTCTTGAAGAATAATGATAGATTCTGTCATCTTGCGCCAGCGACCAGAGGGATGCAACTGTCTTCAAAGGCCCCAGAGCAATTTGGGGTGCTGCGGGGTTGGGTCGGTCAGGCCATGTCATCCAAGTTTAACCGGGCAATCATACTTTCGTCATAAAGTCTTTGCATAGTGGCTCCATTGAATCATAGGAGCCTCTCATGACGCCAGAACTGGAACAGACCCGATCTCAACAGCGTGCCCATCGAGCGCGTCTCGTCTTTCAGTACGCCCGATCCGAGGCGGACGTGCGCGCTGCGCAGGAATTGCGCTGGCGCGTGTTTTCGGAAGAAATGGGCGCCCGTTTGAACAGCCTAGAGCCCGGCCTGGATCAGGATCGGCTGGATCCTTTATGTGACCATCTGCTGGTTCGTGATCTACGCACCGACCTGGTGGTGGGAACCTACCGCATTCTGAATGCAGCGCAGGCACGCCGGGCCGGAGGGTTTTACTCCGAATCCGAGTTCGATCTGTCGCGGCTGGGACATCTGCGAGATGATCTGATGGAGGTGGGTCGCGCCTGCGTACATCCAGACTATCGTAGCGGCGCCAGCATTGCCCTGTTGTGGGCTGGCTTGGCCGATTACATCCAGACCCACGGAGTCCGCTATCTGATGGGTTGCGCCAGCATGACCATGGCCGACGGAGGGCACACGGCAGCCAGCATCTATCGTCAATTGCAGGCCCATGCTGCCCCCACCGAATGGCGGGTGTTTCCGGCTTGCCCCCTGCCGCTGAACAGTCTGGATGATCGTCTGGTGGTGGAGATTCCCCCTCTTATTAAGGCCTACTTGCGGGTGGGGGCCTATGTGTGTGGGGAACCCGCGTGGGATCCCGACTTCAATACGGCGGATTGCCTATTGTTGCTACCCACGCAACAAATCGATTACCGCTATTCCCGACATTTCATGAAGCAGAACTCGCAGCAGGATCAGGTCAGACTGTAATGGCGGTGGTTCAAGGGGTAAATACCGGGACGTTGCCTGTGATTTTTTGATAGAGTGACTCACTTTTGTTTTGTGGTGCGGGGCATGAGCCATCATTCTGTCATTGCAGCGGTAGATCTGGGTTCCAACAGTTTTCGGTTGCAGGTGTCTCGTGTGGTGCAGGGACATCCCTACACCTTGGATTCGCTTAAGGAGTCTATTCGGTTGGCGGCCGGACTGCAGCC
>JAJZHV010000071.1 GCA_021804345.1 Pseudomonadota bacterium
GTGGGGCCTTCCGCGCGCCGTCAAAGTCATGTGGAACGTGACGCCCGCGTGGCTGCCAAGGCCCTGGCGTCCGCGGCGGGCGGGCTGAGCCCCATCGTTTGCGTGGGCGAAACCTTAGCCGAGCGCGAGGCGGGGCAGACGCTGGCGGTGGTGTGTCGGCAACTGGATGCCGTGATTCAGGGGTTGGGCGTGCAACGACTGCCCCATGCGGTGCTGGCCTACGAGCCGGTGTGGGCAATTGGGACCGGTCGCAGTGCAAGCGCACAGCAGGCTCAGGAGGTCCACGCCGCGCTGCGTCAACGCGTCGCTCAAAGCGACCTGGTGGTGGCCGCAGGAATACAAATTCTCTATGGAGGTAGCGTCAAACCCTCTAACGCGCTAGAATTGATGGGCTTGCCAGACATCGATGGCGCATTGGTGGGTGGAGCCTCTTTGATTTCGGATGATTTTCTCGATATCGGGCGTGCTGCAGCAAGGGCCTGAAGGGTTTTTCACGAGGTCCTGCCGCTACCAGAATGCAGTGGTTGGTCAGGAAGGACTGCCGGGATCGAGCCTGGCAGTGGTGCAACAGGGGGACTAGGGTTCCCGGCAGTACATGGGATATAACATGCTACAGACAGTGGTTTGGATCTTACATATTGGCGCTGCAGTGGGTGTGATCGGTTTGGTGCTGTTACAGCACGGCAAGGGTGCCGACATGGGGGCTGCTTTCGGTAGCGGCTCGGCTGGTGGCCTGTTTGGGGCCTCCGGCGCAGCCAATTTTCTCAGTCGCAGCACAGCGGTGCTGGCGGCAGTTTTTTTTACCACCAGTTTGCTGCTGACCTGGTATTCCGGGCACGGGACTGATGGCAAAAGCATCATGCAGCAACCGGCAACGGTTCTGCCGGCTGGACCTGCGGGGACGGTTCCTACGCAGGGCGGTGCACCCAATTCATCAGAAATACCAAAATAAATTCAGGCCCAAGGCCGAAGACCGTGCGCAATGTACGCACGTCTGTTGAAACATGTGTTGCAGGATGGCTCCGGTCGATTGGGGCGATCCTAAGGGGACGCTCCGCTGGATGGGGGCGCAAATTGCTGGTGCAGTGCCGATGTGGTGAAATTGGTAGACACGCCGTCTTGAGGGGGCGGTGGCGAAAGCCGTAGCAGTTCGAGTCTGCTCATCGGCACCATATATTCTGCGAGAACGCCATGGTGCAAAATTATTTTCCAGTGCTACTGTTTATTCTAGTAGGCCTTGGGGTGGGGGTCATTGCTCCCCTATTAGGCAAGATTCTGGCGCCCAATCGACCCGACCCCGAAAAAAACTCTCCCTACGAATGTGGCTTCGAAGCCTTCGAAGATGCGCGTATGCGCTTTGATGTGCGCTACTATCTGGTGGCCATTCTCTTCATCCTGTTCGATCTCGAAATCGCTTTTCTGTTTCCATGGGCTGTTGTCCTGAAGGATGTGGGTTGGTTCGGTTTTTTGGCCATGCTGGTGTTCCTGGGCATTCTGGTGGTGGGTTTCGTCTACGAATGGCTTCGCGGTGCACTGGACTGGGAATGAACGGAATGCTTGTCAGCAATAGTGGCGCGGGTATCGTTGCCCGGTTGAGGGGAGGAAAAGATCATGGCGCTTGAAGGGGTTCTGAAAGAAGGGTTTGTCACCACAAGTCTGGATACGGTGATCAACTGGACGCGCACGGGTTCCCTATGGCCCATGACTTTCGGCCTTGCCTGCTGTGCTGTGGAAATGATGCACGCCGGGGCTTCCCGTTACGACCTGGACCGATTCGGAATTGTGTTTCGCCCCAGCCCCCGTCAGTCTGACCTCATGATCGTGGCCGGGACCCTGTGTAACAAGATGGCACCAGCCTTGCGCAAGGTTTACGATCAGATGGCGGAGCCACGCTGGGTCCTATCCATGGGGTCCTGTGCCAACGGGGGCGGTTACTACCACTATTCCTACTCGGTGGTTCGGGGCTGCGACCGGGTGGTCCCGGTGGACGTGTATGTTCCTGGTTGTCCGCCCACAGCCGAAGCCCTGCTCTATGGGTTGATCCAACTGCAGCAAAAAATCCGACGCACCAGCACCATTGCACGAGTGGCCTGAACCCATGTCCAACGCCCTTGACACACTCACCGAAACACTGGTCCCGGCGCTGGGTTCAGCCTTGGTGCAACAAACGACGCGCCTAGGAGAATTGACTCTGGTGATCCGCCCCGAGCAGTGGCTTGCTGTTGCCCAGCGCTTGCGGGATGAATTCCAGTTCGAGCAACTCATCGATCTGTGCGGTGTGGATTACTCCGCCTACGATGGTTGGCAGGGCGCGCGTTTTTGCGTGGTCATTCATCTGCTGTCGGTCACGCGCAATGTCCGCCTGCGCATCAAGGTCTTTCCTGCAGACGAGCATCAACCGTTGCTTGATTCGGTGGTGTCGCTCTGGTCGGTGGCCAACTGGTTTGAGCGTGAGGCCTTCGACCTGTTTGGTATCGTGTTCAACGGTCACCCCGATTTGCGTCGTTTGCTGACCGACTACGGATTTGTGGGGCATCCTTTCCGCAAGGATTTCCCCGTCTCGGGGCATGTGGAAATGCGCTACGACGAGACGCAGAAGCGCGTCATCTACGAGCCGGTGTCCATTGCACCGCGCGAAATCACGCCACGCCGGCTACGACCGGAACATTACGGGGATACGGAACATCATGGCTGAAATTCGCAACTACACCATGAACTTCGGCCCGCAGCATCCGGCTGCGCACGGCGTTCTGCGCCTGGTCCTGGAACTGGATGGCGAAGTCATCGAGCGGGCCGATCCGCATATCGGACTATTACATCGGGCTACAGAAAAACTGGCGGAAACGCGCACCTTTTTGCAAAGCGTTCCCTACATGGACCGCCTAGATTACGTGTCCATGATGTGTAACGAACACGGCTATGTCCTGGCTCTGGAAAAACTCCTCCAGATCGAAGTTCCCATACGTGCCCAGTACATTCGCGTCATGTTCGACGAAATTACCCGCGTTCTCAACCATCTGCTGTGGCTTGGGGCACATGCCCTGGATATTGGCGCCATGACGGTGTTTTTATACGCCTTTCGCGAACGCGAAGATCTGGTAGATTGTTACGAAGCCGTGTCCGGTGCTCGCCTGCACGCAGCCTATTATCGGCCGGGAGGAGTCTATCGGGACTTGCCAGAGCGTATGCCGCTGCACTTGGCCAACAAGGAAGTCAAGGGGGGGCGTTCTGAACAAAAAGCCCAGCGACTCAATCAAAATCGCCAGGGCTCCCTGCTGGATTTCATCGAGGACTTCACGCGGCGCTTTCCGGCCTATGTGGATGAATACGAAACCCTGCTGACGGACAACCGGATCTGGAAGCAACGCACGGTGGGAATTGGTGTCGTCACTCCCGAACGCGCCCTGGCCATGGGTTTTACCGGGGCCATGTTGCGTGGCTCTGGCATTGAGTGGGATCTGCGTAAAAAACAACCCTACGATGCCTATGCAGAGATGGATTTCGATATTCCTGTGGGGGTCAACGGGGATTGCTACGATCGGTATCTGGTGCGCATGGAAGAAATGCGCCAATCCAACCGGATCATCCGTCAATGTGTGGACTGGCTGCGGCGTAACCCGGGGCCTGTCATCACCGACAACCATAAAGTAGCTCCGCCTTCCCGCGAGCACATGAAAGAAAACATGGAAGAGCTGATTCACCATTTCAAGCTCTTCACCGAGGGAATGCATGTGCCGGAGGGCGAAGCGCTGGCCAGTGTGGAGGCGCCCAAGGGCGAGTTTTCCATCTATCTGGTCTCGGATGGCGCCAACAAGCCCTACCGTCTGAAGATTCGTGCCCCGGGTTTTGCGCATATGGCGGGGCTGGATGAAATGTCCCGAGGTCACATGATCGCCGATGTGGTCGCCATCATCGGAACCCTGGATATCGTGTTTGGAGAGGTGGATCGCTAATATGCTGAGTTCTGAATCAAAACAGTTGATCGACCGCGAAGTGGCCAAATATCCTGCTGACCAAAAACAGTCTGCCGTGATGTCGGCTCTGCGTATTGCCCAGAATCAGCATGGCTGGTTGCCCCAGACGTTGATGGATAGTGTGGCCGAGTATCTGGATATGCCGGCCATCGCCGTGTACGAGGTGGCTACTTTCTATGAGATGTATAACCTCAAACCCATGGGGCGGCACAAGCTGACGGTGTGCACCAATTTGCCCTGTGCGCTCTCAGGGGCCACCGAGCTCTGTGAGGGTCTGAAGCGTAAATTGGGCATCGGGTTTGGCGAAGTGACCCCTGACGGGGAATTCAGCTTGAAGGAAGGCGAATGTTTTGGCGCCTGTGGGGATGCCCCGGTGCTGCTGGTCAACAACGAACAGATGCATTCCTTTCTGGATGAAGAAAAAGTGGATGCCCTGCTCAAGGAGCTCAAATCATGACGCAAGTGGTCTTGGGTGGACTGGATGGGGATCGCACTTGGCGTCTGGCCGACTACGTACAGCGTGGCGGCTATGAGGCCTTGCGCAAGGTTCTGGGGGGCATGAGCCCCGAACAGGTCATCGACGAAGTCAAACTGTCCGGCTTGCGCGGGCGTGGTGGTGCAGGTTTTCCCACTGGCCTTAAATGGACCTTCATGCCCAAAAATTATACGGGCCAGCGGTATGTGGTCTGTAACTCCGATGAAGGCGAGCCAGGAACGTTCAAAGATCGCGATATCCTGCGCTATAACCCCCATGCCCTGATCGAAGGCATGATCATCGCCGGTTTTGCTATGGGTGCCAGTTGTGGCTATAACTATATCCACGGCGAAATCTGGTCGGTCTACCTGCGTTGTGAAGAAGCGCTGGAAGAAGCCCGTGCAGCCGGTTTTCTGGGGTCGAACATTCTGGGTTCCGGTTTTTCTTTCGAACTCTTCAATCACCACGGGTATGGCGCCTATATCTGCGGGGAAGAAACCGCCCTGCTGGAGTCGCTGGAAGGCAAAAAAGGCCAGCCACGCTACAAACCTCCGTTTCCCGCCACCTACGGGCTCTACGGAAAACCCACCACGATCAACAATACTGAAACCTTTGCCAGTGTGCCTTGGATAGTGCGCAACGGGGGCCAGGCCTTCATGGATCTGGGCAAGCCCAACAATGGGGGCACCAAAATTTTCTCGGTCTCGGGTCACGTGAATCGGCCGGGAAACTACGAAGTTCCCCTAGGAACCCCCTTTTCCGCCCTTCTGGACCTGGCAGGCGGCATGCGGGCAGGGCGGGCTCTCAAGGCGGTGATTCCTGGGGGCAGCTCCAGCCCTGTGGTGCCAGGCGACATCATGATGCAATCAACCATGGATTACGATGCTATCGCCAAGGCCGGCTCCATGCTGGGCTCTGGCGCGGTGATCGTGATGGATGAAACCGTGTGCATGGTGCGAGCGCTGGAGCGTCTGTCTTATTTTTACCATGAGGAATCCTGTGGTCAATGTACGCCCTGTCGAGAGGGTACAGGGTGGCTTTATCGGATTGTGCACCGTATCGAGCAGGGACAGGGGCGGGCGGAAGATCTCGATCTGCTCTTGTCTTTGACTGACAATATTCAGGGGCGCACGATTTGCGCCTTGGGTGATGCAGCCGCCATGCCGGTGCGTAGTTTTGTCAACGCGTTCCGCGCAGAATTCGAGTATCACATCACGCACAAACGTTGTCTGGTGGGTGCGCCCGTTCTTCAGGAAAAGGTGGCTTGAGCATGGCATTGCTGAACATCGAAATCGACGGTCAAAGTACTCAGGTGGAAAGCGGCCGCACCGTCATGGATGCGGCCAAACAGCTGGGCATCAAAATCCCCCACTTCTGTTATCACCGCAAGCTGTCCATCGCGGCCAACTGCCGCATGTGCCTGGTGCAGGTGGAAAAAGCCCCAAAACCGCTACCGGCCTGCGCTACCCCGGTCACCGAGGGCATGAAGGTGCAGACCCACTCGGACTATGCTGTCAAGGCGCAAAAAGCAGTGATGGAGTTTCTGCTCATCAATCATCCGCTGGACTGCCCCATTTGTGACCAGGGCGGAGAATGCAAGCTTCAGGATATCAGCGTGGGCTATGGTGGCGGGGCCTCCCGTTACCGGGAAGAAAAACGCGTGGTGTCCAACAAGGATCTGGGGCCGCTGATTGCCACAGACATGACCCGTTGTATCCTGTGCACCCGCTGCGTGCGCTACGGCCAAGAAATCGCCGGCATCATGGAACTAGGGGTGGGCGGACGGGGAGAACATTCCGAAATTTTGGCCTTCATGGATCTGACGGTGGATTCCGAAGTGTCGGGCAACGCCATCGACTTATGCCCGGTGGGCGCACTCACCAGCAAGCCTTT
>JAJZHV010000072.1 GCA_021804345.1 Pseudomonadota bacterium
TGCATGAATTGGGGGCTTATCTGGCCACCGTTCCGGAAGTCACCGACTACCAGGCGTATGCAGGTACGGCGGCTCCCATCAACTTCAATGGGTTGGTGCGTCAGTACTATTTGCGCGCATCCAGCGAGTTGGGTGACATTCAGGTCAACCTGGTGGATAAGCATCATCGCAAGGATCAAAGCCACGCTATCGCCACCCGGGTGCGCCCTGCGTTGCAACAGATTGGAAAACGCTTTAACGCCAATGTCAAAATCATCGAAGTGCCGCCAGGTCCTCCCGTGCTTTCCCCCATTGTGGCTGAAATCTACGGTCCCGAAGCACAAGGGCGCCGTAGCGTGGCGCAGGCGGTGCGGGCCCTGTTTGTCAGCACTCCGGGAGTCGTGGATGTGGATGACAGCAGTATCGCGGATGCACCGCGCAAACTGTTGACGGTGGATCGGCACAAGGCGGCCCTGTTGGGAATTACTCAACAGGAGATTGCCACCACGCTGCAAACGGGTTTGGCGGGAGAGGCCGTGACCTGGCTGCATGACCAGACCAAATATCCCGCCTCCGCCTGGATGCAGTTACCCGCAGAGCAACAGGGCGATGTGAACTCCTTGCTGCAGTTGGGGGTGCACAATGCACAGGGGCAACTGGTTCCCCTGCGCGAGCTGGTCACCATTACCGACACCTTGCGGGAACAACCGATTTATCACAAGGATTTGCTACCGGTGGATTTTGTGGTGGCCGATATGGCGGGCAAGGTGGATAGCCCCTTGTATGGCCTGTTTGCCATGCGTAGCCACCTGGCCGGGATCAAGACCCCTGGCGGGGGAACCCTGACAGACTATTTCATTCACCAGCCGGAGGATCCGTATCGGGGCTATTCGCTGAAATGGGATGGAGAATGGCAGGTGACCTACGAAACCTTCCGCGACATGGGTGCCGCCTATGCCGTGGGGTTGGTGCTCATCTATTTGCTGGTGGTCTCCCAGTTCAGTTCCTACTTGACGCCCCTCATTATTATGGCACCCATTCCGCTGACCATCATTGGAGTGATGCCGGGTCATGCCTTGCTGGGATCCCAGTTCACGGCCACCAGCATGATCGGCATGATCGCCCTGGCGGGGATCATCGTGCGCAATTCCATTTTGCTGGTGGATTTCATCAACCTGCAGGTGCGTGAAGGATTGCCCTTCCGGGAAGCCATTGTGCGTTCGGCCATTACCCGGGCGCAGCCCATCATTCTGACGGGACTGGCCGCCATGTTGGGCGCCTTCTTCATCTTGGATGATCCCATCTTCAATGGACTGGCCATTTCCCTCATTTTCGGAATTTTTGTATCCACCATCCTTACCCTTGTTGTCATTCCAACACTGTATTTTGCGGCCTATCAAACACGTTACCAAACCCTCATTTCCAAACAAGGAGCCTCCTCATGAAATCCTGGCAAATGGTCCGTCTCATTGCAGGGACATTGATTCTCTTGTCCTTGGCCCTGGGAATTCCTGGCAGTCCTCTGTTCCTCAACCCCTGGTGGCTGGCCTTCACCGCCTTCGTGGGACTAAACCTGTTGCAAAGCGGCTTGACGCGATGGTGTCTGATGGAGACGATTCTGCGCAAACTGGGCATCAATGGCGGCTGCTGACTGCCATGAACCCTCATTTTCCTGAACGGTTGGGTTGGCGGGGCCTAGTGCCGAAAAAGTTCTCTGTGCGTCCGGTCTGCCTGGCCCTCTGGTTGGCAGCAGGGGCCATTGTTCCGGCTCAGGCCACGGATCTGATACAGGCTTGGCAGTCGGCGCAAAACCATGATCTGGACTTTCTGGCCGCTCAGTCTGCCCATGATGCCGGGCAAACCCAGCGCGAACAATCCTCGGCCCTGTGGCGACCCAACGTTCAAGCCTCGGCCACAGCCGGTCGAATGACCAGCGATACGCAAACCCAGGGCGCACAATTTTTCGCACCCGCACTGGCCGGCGGCTCTGCCATCAATGGCGCCAACTTCAACACGTCCATCAATAACGGCACTCTGGATCGCTGGAGCCTGACGGCGCGTCAACCGTTACTGAATGGGGAGCGGCTGGCCCAGAGCAGGCAGTTGGATACCAAGGCCCAGATGGCCGACCTGCAATGGCAGCAGGCCCGACAAACCCTGATGGTCCAGACGGCACAACGCTATTTTGATGTGGCTTTGGCACAGGAGGCCTTGCGCGTGGCCCGGCAGCAGGAACAATCGGTGCAAAAGGCACTGGAGGAAATCAGGCACCGCTATGAACTGGGGGATGCGCCCATCACGGACACCCATGAGGCGACCGCACGCTGGGAGGCCATACGGGCCCAGGTATTGGCGGCAGAAACCGAGCTGCAGCTTAAACAGGCCGCCTTAAGCGATGCCACCGGAATTCCCTCCACGCAATGCGTGGTGATGGAACCCCTGGCCGGAACCTTGCCGCGCAGTCCACAAACCTTGTCCCAATGGGAAGAAGCCGTAGCCGCCGGTAACCCGCAGGTGCAGTTGCAGCGGCTGCAGGTCACCCTGGCGCATGAAGAAAACGCACGCTTTAGCGCGCTCTCGTCCCCTTCGGTGGATCTGGTGGGGGAAATGACCCGTGACCATCTGAGTGGCTCGGGCGACTATGGCGCAGCCGCTAATAATCTGCACACGGCCATGGTGGGGGTGCAATTGAATATCCCGCTGTATTCCGGGGGGATGCGCAGTGCACGCCACGAAGAAACCCGACTTCTGGCCAATAAAGCGGCCGAGGATGCCGCCCGCGCGCAACAGCAGGTTGCCCTGCAAACCCGGGCTGCCTGGCTGGGTTTAAATACCGGTCATGCGCGCGTGGCCGCCCTCGAGGCCGCCCTGCGTGCCACCGAAAATCGCTTGAGTGCCACCCGCCTGGGGCATCAACTGGGTGAGCGCAGCACGCTAGATCTGCTCAACGCCGAAAGCGATGCGGCCAATGCCCGTTTGGCCTGGTTACAGGCGCGTGTGGCGCTCCTCATGAATCGCTTGCAGCTCTCGGATCTCGCGGGTCATCTGGAACAGGCCCAACTGGAAGAAATCAATGCGCTTTTAGAACCCGCAGCAAACACTGAACAATATCTCACAGGAGGGAATTAACATGGCTCACATCGTGGTACTCGGTGCAGGAACGGGCGGCATGCCGGCCGCCTATGAATTGCGCGAAAAACTGGACACCACTCACCGCGTGACGGTGGTCAATGCCGTGGACTATTTCCAGTTTGTGCCCTCCAATCCCTGGCTGGCAGTGGGCTGGCGCGAGCGTGCGGCCATCACCTTTCCCATTCGCCCCTATCTGGCCAAAAAGGGTATTGATTTCATTCCGCAGCCGGTGGGTCGTATCGATGCCGAGGGCAATGCCCTGGAGTTTCCGGACGGCAGCCGTCTGGCTTACGACTATCTGGTCATTGCCACCGGGCCAAAACTGGCCTTTGAGGAGGTGGAGGGGGCCGGTCCCAAGGGTTTTACCACGTCGGTTTGTACGGTGGACCATGCAGAGCACGCCTACCAGGCCTATCAGGAGTTGACCCGCAACCCCGGCCCGGTCATTATCGGCGCGCTTCCCGGGGCCTCCTGTTTTGGCCCGGCCTATGAGTTTTCGTTTATTGTCAATCGCGATTTGCGCGACAAAAAAATCCGCAACAAAATTCCCATGACCTACGTCACCAGCGAACCGTATATCGGGCATCTGGGCTTAGGCGGAGTAGGGGACTCGAAGTCCATGCTGGAGAGTGAATTTCGCAACAACGATATCAAGTGGATTACGAATGCCAAAGTCACCAAAGTGGAAGCGGGCAAGATGTTTGTCACCGAGCTGGACGATTTGGGAAATGTCCGCAAGGAACACGAACTGCCCTTCCAATTCAGTATGATGTTACCCGCCTTCAAGGGCGTGGATCCCGTGGCGGCTGTGGACGGCTTATGTAATCCGCGCGGTATGGTGCTGGTGGACGAGTATCAGCGCAGTAAAAAATTCCGCAACATTTTTTCTGCCGGGGTCTGTGTGGCCATCCCTCCCGTGGAAGTGACGCCCGTTCCCACCGGAACGCCCAAGACCGGCTATATGATCGAGTCCATGGTCAGCGCCATCGTCCACAACATTTGTGCTGATCTGACGGGGCATGCCGCAAATGCCAAAGGAACCTGGAATGCCTTCTGTTTGGCCGATATGGGAAACACGGGTGCGGCCTTCATCGCCTTACCACAGATACCCCCGCGCAATGTGAACTGGTTCAAGAAAGCCCGCTGGGTGCACTGGGCCAAGGTCGCCTTCGAGAAATATTTTATTTACAAGATGAAGCAGGGTAGTTCAGAACCAATCTATGAAAAACATGTTCTGAAATGGATCGGGATCGAGCGCCTGCAGGAAAATCGCGACGGGGGGAATTGATTCATGGGCTTTTTCTCGCATTTCATGGCGGCAGTCAGCGGCAAGGAAGACGAGGCCTTGCCGGTTGACGCGCGCTTGATCGATGTGCGTACACCGCACGAGTTTGCTTCTGGCCATGTGGATGGGGCCTTCAATCTGCCCCTGGAGCGATTCAATCATGACATTCAGCGGGTCGTGCCCGACAAAAACACGCCCGTCATTCTCTACTGTCGATCCGGAGCCCGCTCGGGTCATGCCTTGGGCGTGATGCGTCAGTTGGGGTATCACCAAGTGTTCAACGGGGGCAGTGTGGGCGCTTTGGCCCTGCGTTTGAAAAAAGACATCCGGCATGGGGCATGAGGTGAGCAACCTTTTTTCCCGTTCACGATTGCGCCGGGATTTAGCCTTCATTCTGATCCTGAAGGGGGCACTGCTGTTCCTGATCTGGGCTGTATTTGTTCGGGGTCAAGTGGTGCCGGTGGATGAAGCGCAGATGGCGCAGGCGTTACATCTGAATGCTCAGATGACGCCAAATTCTGGAGGTAACCATCATGATCAGTGAAGAACTGGTCGACGTGTCGCGGCTGCAGTTTGCAGTGACCGCCTTGTATCATTTTCTGTTTGTGCCCCTCACCTTGGGCATGGTCTGGATTCTCGTGGTGATGGAAAGTGTGTATGTCATGACGGGTAAACCGGTTTATAAGGACATGACCCGATTCTGGGGCAAGCTGTTCGGCATCAACTTTGCTCTGGGAGTGACCACCGGCATTACCATGGAGTTTCAGTTTGGCACCAACTGGGCCTATTACTCCCATTACGTGGGTGATATTTTCGGGGCCCCCCTGGCCATTGAGGGATTGATGGCGTTCTTTCTGGAATCCACCTTCATTGGCCTCTTCTTTTTTGGCTGGGATCGATTATCGCGCCCCAAGCATCTGATGGTGACCTTGCTCATGGCTGTTGGAACCAACCTGTCGGCCCTGTGGATTCTCATTGCCAATGGCTGGATGCAAAATCCGGTGGGAGCGGAATTCAATGTCACCACCATGCGCATGGAATTGCAAAGTTTTGCCGCCCTGATCTTCAACCCGGATGCTCAGGCCAAGTTCGTGCATACCGTATCCGCCGGTTATGTGACGGCTTCCACCTTTGTGTTGGCCATTTCCTCCTGGTATTTGCTCAAAGGTCGCGATGTGGAATTTGCCAAACGCAGTTTTCGCATTGCAGCGGCCTTCGGGATTGCTTCGGTCCTGTCCGTCATCGTCTTGGGGGATGAATCCGGCTATACCGTGGGCGAGGCACAACAAACCAAAATGGCAGCCATGGAAGCCATGTGGGACACCGAACCTGCGCCCGCATCCTTTAATCTGATTGCCGCCCCCAATGAAGCCCTGCAAAGAAATGACTGGGCGGTGGAAATCCCCTGGGTCATGGGGCTGATTGGAACGCGCTCTGTCACCCAACAGATTCCGGGCATTCATCAGATCAAGGAAAAAAATCGGCAACGCATCATTTCTGGCATTCAGGCCGTGCAGGCCTTAGAACGGCTGCGGCAAAACAATCAGGACAGCCAGGCGCGAAGCCAGTTTGATGCCCATCGGGCCGATCTTGGTTTTGGTTTTCTGGTCAAGCGCTATGTGTCCCAGATGGATGCAGTCACCCCAGAGATCATCCAGAAAGCCGTGGATTCCACGGTCCCTCGGGTGGCGCCCATGTTCTGGGGCTTTCGTCTGATGGTGCTCCTGGGAGGCTTACTCCTGGCCCTGTTCGTGACTGCGTTTTATTACACGCTGAAGGGGCGCTGTGAAGGCCGGCCATGGCTACTTCGTTGGGCGTTGTTCATGCTGCCGGCACCATGGCTGGCTTGCGAACTGGGGTGGTTTGTCGCCGAATACGG
>JAJZHV010000073.1 GCA_021804345.1 Pseudomonadota bacterium
AGATTTGCCTTCCAGCAGTTCGATCGTGGAAAGGTTGGCTTCGGGTTGTACAGGCAAAGGCTCTGCCTGGAGTGTGCTTGCTCCCCAGTACAGCAGCAGCCCACAACAGGCAGAAGTGTTCAGGCCTGTGAATATCCTCATGGCAACTCACTCCGCTGCAATCCTCGAATGATTTCTGCTCCTGCCACGCGCCGTGGTGCGATAGCCCGCGTATCCTTGTGAAACAGCGTGCTGCGCGTGGCCCCTTGGGTTGCTGCCGGTCGCGTGTCCACCTGGTTGCGCAACACCAGGGACAAGGAGCCAATGTTGCGCGCCAGATCCAGACGTTCTGCCTCTTCCGGAGTCACTTCCAGTGTCACAGCATTGACCACATGGGGCTTGGTTTCATCCGGATTGGCCTCCTGGGCAATGGCCAGCACCGGGACATGTTCCAGCACGATCCGCGACAGGGTATGCGCGCCCTCCTGGCCGGATAACCCCTCCTGTCCACTATTGACCAGCACGTCCACATAATTGCCTGGCAAGGCAAATCCGGCCACGCCCACCACTTCATTGACCCGCACGGTCATGGCCCGATGTCCGGTTTCGATGATGGCCGACAACCCACCGTGACTGCCCTCCGGTGCAAGCGCCGCCTCCAGGATGGGAGCCCCCTTGGGAATGGTGGTGCGCGCATAGCGTCCCTCCAGACGCGCGGCATCCACCATGAACCCAGCGGGTAACAGGGCCCGAGGCCAGTCCACCATGGACACCACCGGAGCGCCCACTCGGCTTCCTGGCAGCAAGGTAGAAGCCGCCACCGCCACCGGGGTTGCGCGCGGACGCGCCGTCTGAAAGACCCACCACAGGGATGCGCCGGTCAGCCCTACCGAAAGCACCACACTGAACAGAATCCATTGCGTACGGGTCAGTTTTTTTATGTGCATGGCACTGCTCCCCAACACTGGCGCCTAGCCGGCCGACCCGATACTGGAGGCAATCGTGGTGAATTTGGTTTCGAGACTCGAACCCAACACCGTCACCCCCCCAATCACCACCAAACCGATCAAGGCAGCAATCAATCCATATTCAATGGCAGTAACGCCCTCCTCGCGCACACAGAAACGACGGATGATCCTGGAAATGGCTTGCATGACTCCTCCTTTGGCCTTTGGCCGTTCAATCAACACAGGGAAGATTAAGCTTACCGGGAGAGCAGATCGGCCAACAGTCACAAACCAATGAGGAACAGTGGTGTTTTGCGCGCGATCGGGCAGGAGGTTAATCCGGTCGAATCCTGTAGAATAGTGAGATCATGCTGTCCGTTACCCAACTTACCTGCCAGCGGGGAGAACGGGTCCTGTTTCAGGACCTGCACTTCGAGCTGCCCGACGCCCATTGGCTGCAGATTGCCGGGGCCAATGGTGCTGGAAAAACCAGCCTGTTGCGAATCCTGGCGGGATTGACCGAACCCGTGCAAGGAACCGTCTTGTGGAATGGAGTAGACATAGGCGCCGAACGCTCGCTCTGGCATCGGGATCTGCTCTATGTGGGACATCAGGGGGCCCTCAAGGAAGAATTGAACCCTCAGGAAAACCTCCTGTTCAGCCTGGGGCTAGAGGGCTTTGAATCCTCCCCAGCCGCCATTCGCAATGCGCTGCAGCAATTGGGACTACATGGGCGCGAACACCTGCCGGTGCGCTATCTCTCCGCCGGCCAGCGGCGCCGGGTATTGCTGAGCCGCCTGCTCCTGCGCCCGGCGCGCCTATGGATTCTCGACGAGCCCTACACCGCCCTGGATGTGCACGCCAGCCAAGTCCTGACGCACCAGATCGAAGCCCATCTGCAACAGGGTGGCAGCGTTATCCTTACTAGTCATCAATCCATTCCCTTGTCCGGCGGGAGCTGCCTGACCTTATGAAATCCCAGCACGCGGCCCCTTTCATTCTTGCTATCCGACGCGATCTGCTGTTGGCCGCACGCCATAAAACCGAGATCGTCACTGCCCTGTTTTTCTTTGTGATCGTCGTCAATCTGCTGCCCCTGGGCATCGGCCCGGATGCAGATCTGCTCCGCAAGATTGCTCCCGGGGCCCTGTGGATTGGTGCCTTGCTGGCCACCCTGCTGGGCTTGCAACGTCTTTTTGCACCCGATCACGCGGATGGCACCTTGGAGCAAATGGCCCTGTCACCGCAGTCTTTTACTCTGCTGGTGGCTGGAAAAATCGTGGCCCATTGGCTGGTCTCCGGACTGCCCGTGGTATTGATTGCGCCGGTTCTGGGTCTTCAGTTCGACCTGCCGGGGCGTAGCCTGGGTTTGTTGATGCTGTCATTGCTACTGGGTACCCCGATTCTGTCCCTGATCGGCGCAGTGGGCGCGGCCTTGACCCTAGGGGTAAGAGGCGGCGGGGCCCTACTGTCCTTGTTGATCCTGCCTTTGTACATTCCGGCGCTCATCTTTGGTGCCGGCGCCGTAGAAGCTGACCTGGCCGGACTGGGAGCAGAAGGTCATTTATCCCTGTTAGGTGCGGTATTGGTGGTTTCCCTTTTTTTTGCGCCCTGGGCCAGTACTCTGGCCCTGCGCGTTGCTCTGGAGTAAAGGCATGAGTCATTCCCTCGTCAACTGGTTCAAATATGCCTCGCCAGCCAGCTTCTACCCTCTGGCTGGGCGCTTGATCCCCTACTTTGCCAGCGCTGCGGCAGTCCTGGGCGCAATCGGCCTGTGGATTGGCTTGCTGTTCGCCCCAACCGATGCGCAACAGGGAGAAGGCTATCGCATCATTTTTGTTCACGTGCCTGCCAGTTGGATGTCCATGTTCGTGTACTGCATCATGGCCTTTTGGTCCGCCCTGGGGCTGGCCTTCAAAACCCGACTCTCTGGCATGATGACGGCAGCTCTGGCCCCTACGGGAGCCCTGTTTGCCTTTCTTTCCCTGTGGACCGGTGCCCTGTGGGGAAAACCCATGTGGGGCGCCTGGTGGGTGTGGGACGCGCGTCTGACCTCGCAATTGATCCTGTTTTTCCTGTATCTGGGCTTTATCGCCCTGCAGTCCGCCATTGATGATCCGCGGCGCGCCGATAAGGCCGGAGCACTGCTGGCCCTGGTGGGCGTCATCAACGTGCCAATCATCTATTTTTCGGTTCAGTGGTGGAATACCTTGCATCAAGGAGCCTCTGTATCCATGACCAAAGCGCCCAGCATGGCCCATACCATGCTGGCTGGCATGTTGGTCATGGCACTGGCTTTTTGGGCTTACACCATTGCCATCGCACTGATGCGGGTACGTTGCATCATGCTAGAACGGGAATTGAGCAGTGAATGGGTCAAGCGGAATGCAACCGAATAATCTCCCGCACTGTCCTACCACACAGATTTCTTCAACCTCGATGACGGACAAACGGATTAGACGATGCAGTGGAATAACTGGAATGACTTTTTACACATGGGCGGGTATGCCGTGTATGTGTGGGGTAGCTTTGGCGCCTGTGCCTTGGGGATGTTGCTGGAGCCTTGGTTGCTAAAACGCCGCCGGCATGCGATTCTTGCCCGTTTGTCTGGCCAGGAGAACGTGCAATGAAATCACGTCACAAGCGTCTGTTACTGATCATGGGCGGAGTAGCGGTGCTCGGGGTGGCTGCCATGCTGGTGCTGAACGCATTTCGCAGCAACTTGGTGTTTTTCTATACCCCCACCCAAATTGCCAAGGGCGAAGCACCCAACAATAAGGCTTTTCGGATTGGTGGTCTGGTCAAGGCGGGGTCATTGACCCGGGATGGCCTCACGGCGCACTTCATCGTGACCGATACCTCCCGCGAAACACCCGTCATCTACACCGGAATCCTGCCGGATCTTTTCAAGGAAGGACGCGGCGTTGTGGCTCAGGGGAAATTGCAAGCGCAAGGGCAATTCGTTGCCACGGAAGTGCTGGCTAAACACGACGAAAACTATATGCCCCCGGAAGCCAAAGACGCAGTGGATCAAGCCCAAAAAGCTGCCCGAACGCTCAAGCAATAGCTTATTTCCCTCAGGGTTGGACCTGGTCGATCGTCAACTGCACCCCCCGGGCACCCGGTTTGACCACTGCGCTTTTGCCAGTCAAATCGCCAGGGGTGGGGGTTGCACTGCCCGACCTGGAAATTCTAGCTTCCACCCGAACCGCTGTCACTGAGGACAGATTGAACTGCCGGCTCATGGCCATCTCGTCCGTGAGTTGAAAATCTAGGGGGAGCTGGCCTGCGGTGGTTTTCAGCACCGCCAAAGGCATCCGTGGCCCCTCGGGAACCCGCGCAAACAAGTACACGGTGTCTGTGGGCGACACCCGCGCGCGTAAGGCCGGATCGAGCGTGACGCGACCCGACACCGCACTGGCTCCAGACCCCTGGGGGGGGGCGCCGCTTTGGTCCCGCGCACGGGATGGGGCTGCAGGTTCTTCCTGAGTCCCGCCCCCCGCTGGTGCGGATCGAACCGGGCCCGAGGGCTCCTGAAACTGGTCCGGTCTTAAGGGAGGCAGTTTTAGCTTGGCACGCGCCACGTTCAGGTTTTCCAGCACAAAACTGGCATCCTGCGAGCCCGGCTCCAGCAAAGGCATGAGTTTTTCCCAGGTCGTCATGGCTTTTCGGAAATCCTTGCCGGCAAAGGCAAAGCCACCGGCCATGAATAACCCCTTGGCATTACCCGGTTCCAGTTTAAGGGCCTGATCCACCAGATCGCGTGCACGTAGCAAGGCGCCCTGATCCTGCCCGTCCGAGGCCAAGGCTTCGGCATAATCCACCATCAGCTGGGGGTTGGTTTGCAGTTGATCGGGCAAGTGCTCAAAGGCCTTGCGCGCATCCAGCGGACGGTCCAAGTTCATGTAGGAACGCGCCAGCATGGCCCATCCTTCTGGATCATTGGGTTCTTTGGCCAGTTTGGCTTCCAGCCTGGCGACCATTTCCTTGATTTGCTGCTCACCCACCTGCTGGGGTTGAACCTGGGCCTGGGGGTTAAATACCCCCGGGTTGCCACGCCAGGCATAAATGCCGCCCGCAGCCAGGGGGATCAGGAGCAACAGAACCACAGCCACGCTACGACCATGCGTGTAGTCAGTCACCTCGGGATTGACGTCGGCCTCCTCCAGCAGTCGATGCTGCACCTCATCCCGAGCCTGGGCGAAGTCGGTGTCGGCCAGGCTGCCCTCACGATGCTCTGCATCCAGTTCTGCCAGTTGATCCCGGTACACCGCTGCATTGAGGGACTTTCGATTATCGTTGATGGCCCAGCGGTGACGAAACAAAACATAGAACAGCACAGCCAGCACCAGCAGTGTCAGGGCGCTGGCAGCAAGGAGAAATGAGATCATGGTTGGTCGCGCAGGAGCGCCTCGGCATGTTGTTTTTGCTCGGCAGACAAGGGTGCTGAGGCCGGGGTACGAGTGCGGTGACGCAGCACCCCCACCAAAACAGCAAGGCCCAGTGCCAAGAGTAGAAATGGTCCAAACCACAGCAGCCAGGTGGTGGGTTTGACCGGCGGGCGATAGCGCACGAAATCACCATAGCGGGCGACCATGAAGTCCATGACTTCCTGATTGCTTTTTCCCTGGCGGATTTGCTCTCGGATCTCCTGTCTCAGGTCTTCAGCCAAAGCTGCATGGGATCCTGCGAGCGACTCGTTCTGACAGACCAGACAACGCATTTCTTCGGCAATCTTGATCATGCGTTGCTCCACCACCGGGTCCTCGGCCAACGGCTTGGCTTCACCGGCCAAGGCGCTCCAGGAAAGAGCCAGACCCAGCAGCACCAGCAGCACCCGTATCAGGTTTTTCATTTCTGCAACTCCCGCAACAGGGGCAGGATCACCTGCTGCAAAGACTCGAGGGTAATGGGTCCGATTTGCTTATAGCGAATGATGCCTGCCTTGTCGATGATGTAGGTTTCGGGTACGCCATAAACTCCGTAGTCGATACCGACCCGCCCGTCCGCATCCACTGCGGTCAGGGTATAGGGATTGCCATAATTGTCCAGCCAATGCTGGGCATCAGCAGCCTGATCCTTGTAGTCCAGTCCCACCAACGGAATGTGCTGTTCGCGGGAAAACTTCAGCAGCACTGGATGCTCTTCACGGCAGGACACGCACCAGGAGGCCCAGACGTTGAGCAACCACACCTGACCATGATAGGTTGCCGGCGAAAATGACTTGCCCTGCGCCGCTAACTGCGGCAAGCGAAAATTGGGGGCAGGCCGATCGATGAGCGGAGAAGGCACTAGATGCGGATCCCGTTGCAACCCCACGGCAAAGAAAGCCACCAACCCCACA
>JAJZHV010000074.1 GCA_021804345.1 Pseudomonadota bacterium
CGCCTAGTCGCGCAACCGATGCACCCGGTGCACTGACTTCGCACTGTTGCGGCCAAGGTATCGGGCCGGAGCCGTCCGACCGTTCGCTTGTTTGTAAAACGATCCATGCGTTGGATACGTTGACGCTAAACTTTCCGAATGGGGCCAGGATATTGCGCCACTAGCGAATCGTCCAGCAGCGCCCGTGTGGCAGAAGACAATTGCTCCGGTTGGCCTGCCGCCCATAGCAGCAGGTGTGTGTCGAGGAGCAACTTCACGCGTCGCCCCCGAACAGGTGTTCAATCTCCTCGCTTCCCATGCGGTCGAAATCATCCGGGACAGAAATTTCTCCGGCCAAAAAGCCAAGGCGACGAGCCTGTCCGCCCGTTGGCGCGTCCAAGGCCATGACCTTCACCAGCGGTTTTCCGGCCTTGGCGATAACGAATGACTCTCCCCTTGCTGCTTGCTCTACAAGCCGGGAAAGGTGGGTTTTTGCTTCGTGGATATTGACGGTGTGCACGATGCGCGCCTGATTTGGACTAAACTAATTTAGTCTAGTCTCTTTATGGCGGTTGTCAAGGTCAGGTGAAGCTGGCCTGTAAGCCGGGTTCTGTCGAGAACAGTCATTCCTCTAGGCGTCCGATTGCTCGGACGCTCAAGCAACCTACCCGAAGGCCGCGCGAGCCACGCGATTACCTTCCTATTTGGTCTTGCTCCGGGTGGGGTTTAACCTGCCGCCCACGTTGCCGTGCGCGCGGTGCGCTCTTACCGCACCTTTTCACCCTTGCCGTCAGGGCCTAAACCCTGCTTGGGCGGTTTGAGTCTCTGTATCACTTTCCATGGCCTCACGGCCTCCGGCCATTAACCGGCACCCCGCTCTGTGGAGCCCGGACTTTCCTCTCCGCGCCAGAGGCGCGCAGCGACTGTCCAGCCAGCTTCACCCGTAGTGTACCGCAAACCACCCCTGCGCAATGGACGCAATCACTCCCAGCACAGCAAGGAATCAGGAGTAGGGATCATCCTGGCCTGTGCGGCGTTGGCGGTGAGCCAGCAGGCGTTCTAGGGCGGTGCGCAAGGGGGAGGGGGGCAAAGAGCAGGCCAGGCGATCAAATTCCTGCAGTGTTTCCGCGCTCAGGGGTTGGCCTTGACGTGGGCGTCGTGCCAGGCGTTGCTGCTGGGGTTGAACCTGAATCTTGAGAGTGAGCAGATCAGGGTCGATGGCTTGCAAAGTGCGCAGCAAGGTGGGCAGCAACTGGCGCAGTTTACCCGCAACGGCGTTGGAATCGGTCTGGAGCAGGAGTTGCCCATTCTCTTGCCCCCCAGCACGAACCAGCGGCGCCATGGGAGCAGGCAACACGCCCTGTAGCGCACGCTGAAACTGTTGCGTACGCCGTGCCTGCACCAGCAGACGCTCAAAGGGGCCCTGTTGCGGAAGCGCTTCACGAAACGTTTGCGGTTTTTTGAGCATGGGGGTGAATTCGCCACGGTAACGCCTGCGGCGCGCATTTGTACTGGATTTTCAATGTAGTGCATTTGCCTTGTAAAGGCAATGCGCGCATTTTGATCTTGACCGGTGGGGAGCATTCCCATATAGTGGAAAAAAGTAGGAATAAATGGGAATTTGTGGTCTGTCGGGGAGATAAATGTGTTTCAGGGGCCATCAGAAATCAGCCTGGATAGCAAGGGTCGGTTAGCGATTCCGACCCGCTACCGGGACGCCCTGCGTGCGCAGGGTGAAGGCCGTCTGGTGCTGACCGCTCATCCTCATCGCTGTTTGCTGCTCTATCCCCAGCCTGCCTGGGAACCCATCCGGATTGCCATCATGAAAAAATCCGGCCTGGACCGTCAGACCACCTTGCTGCAGGGGCTGCTGGTGGGCCATGCGGACGATGTAGAAATGGATGCTGCCGGCCGCGTGCTGGTGTCTCCAGCCCTGCGCCGGTTTGCCGGCATCGAACGCGATGTGATGATGTTTGGTCAGGGCACGCACTTCAAGCTCTGGCAACCTGCCTTGTGGGACAAACAGTTTGAGGAAATCGAAAAACTGGGTCCTGATCTGGTGCCGGCAGGCATGGAAGACCTCTCTTTTTAGATATGACTACCCTTGCGCCTGCACCTGTGACCCCGAGCCAGTCCCCAGCGGGGTCGGTATCGCATGTCACCGTTTTGCTGGCCGAGGCGGTGCAAGCCCTAGACATTCGGCCCGCGGGTATTTATGTGGATGCCACCTTTGGGCGCGGTGGGCATAGCCGGGGAATTTTGCAGGCGCTAGGGGAGTGCGGGCGGTTGATCGCCTTCGACCGCGATCCGCAGGCCCTGCCCGAGGCACAGCAGTTGGCCCGCCAGGATGCTCGTTTTGATCTCATTCCACAGCGCTTTTCCCAGTTGCAGCAGGCTTTGCAGGCGCGCGGCATTTCCCGGGTGGACGGCGTCCTGTTGGATCTGGGCGTCTCCTCGCCGCAAATCGATCAAGCCCAGCGCGGTTTCAGCTTCCGCCAGGAGGGCCCGCTGGACATGCGCATGGATAGCCAGGGGGGAGAATCGGCGCGAGACTGGCTGGCTCATGCCGCGCAGGAGGAGATTGCCCAGGTCATCCGGGAATACGGCGAGGAACGCTTTGCCCGGCAAATTGCCCGGGCCATCGTTAACGCACGCACCCAGGAACCCATTGCCAGTACCACCCAACTGGCACGCATTGTGGCCACCGCCGTCCGCACCCGAGAGCCGGGTCAGGATCCTGCAACCCGTACCTTCCAGGCGCTGCGCATTCACGTCAATCAGGAATTGCAGGAAATTGCCCAGGTCATGCCCCAGGCGGTGGAGTTGCTCAATCAAGGGGGGCGTCTGGTGGTGATCAGTTTCCATTCTCTGGAAGACCGTTTGGTCAAACAGTTTTTGCGGGCACAGGCCTTACCCCCAGAAATTCCCTACGGCATGGCTGTGCGCGAGGCCGATCGACCGCAGCCTCGGCTGCAGTTGGTGGGACGGGCCATTCGTCCCTCGGCGCAGGAAGTGGCCGTCAATCCCCGCTGCCGCAGCGCCATCATGCGCGTGGCACAACGGAGTGCCGCATGAGCCGCATCAATGCCACCCTGTTTTTGTTCCTGCTCCTGTTGGCTATTGCGGTGGTGCATACCCAGCATCGTTCGCGCCGTTTGTTTGTGGACCTGCAAAAGGAAAAAGACCATACCGAGCAGCAGATTGCCGAATGGCATCAGTTGCAGATCGAGCAGGGTTTGCTGACTTCCAGCCATCGGGTGGAAGAGGGGGCCATCAGCGTACTGCAGATGCAATTGCCCAAGGGGGCCCAAAGCCGTCTGGTGGTGTTGGGCGATGGCCCCACCGCGGTGGCCCAAATCCCGGTACTCCCAGCGCAGTCTCAAGCCCATGGCCTGCTGGCCTTGGCGGCGGTTGGTTCCGCCCCCCTGTCAGCTGCAGGGGCTGGCCATCAAGGCGATCAATGAGAGGGGCCGGGGCAGTTGGAGTCAAAAATGCGCGCCTGAACTTGCGCCTAGAGGGCTGGCGTTCGCGCTTGCTCCTGCTGACCTTGCTGGCCTGTTTTGTGGGCTTGGCAGGGCGTGCGGCTTGGTTGCAGGGTTTTCACTCCGGCTTCTTGCAGCACAAGGGTGACGAACGCTATTCGCGCGTGCTGGAAATGCCCGCCAGTCGCGGGATCATTCATGATCGCAACGGACAGCCACTGGCCATTAGCATTCCCTCCGAATCCATTTGGGCCAGTCGGGATGATATCGATCTGAACGCGCAGCAACTGGGGCAGCTGGCCAAAATGCTGGGAATGGGCGATGCCGAGCTCAAACAGCGCATCGACAATGGCCATGGCAATTTTGTCTATCTCAAGCGCCAGGTTTCCCCGGCCCTGGCGCAGCAGGTCATGGACCTCCGGATTCCCGGCTTGTTCGAGCAGCACGGCTACCACCGGGGCTACCCCAAAGGGGAAGAAACAGCTCATCTGGTGGGCTTTACCGATGCGGATGATCGTGGTCAGGAAGGGGTTGAACTGGCCTATCAAATGCAGCTGGCGGGGCAGTCGGGAGCACGGCGCGTCATCAAGGATCGCGCCGGCCATGTCATCGACGAAGTAGAGGATATTCGGGCCCCGCATCCGGGGCGCGATATCACCCTAAGCGTGGATGCCCGTGCGCAACATCTGGCCTATCGTGAGCTGCGCAATGCCATCGTGCAGCATCAGGCCAAGGCAGGCGCGGTGGTGATTCTAGATACGCAGACCGGGGAGGTATTGGCTCTGGCCAACTATCCCGATTATGATCCCAACAATCGCGATCACTTGTCGGGCGCCCAGTTGCGTAATCGCGCCATCACCGACACTTTCGAGCCCGGTTCCACCATGAAGCCCTTCACGATTGCCACGGCGCTGGAAACCGGTAAGGTCACTCCCACTACGGTCATTCCCACCGGCAATGGCCAGATGAGCATTGGTCCGGCCCTGATTCGCGACACCCATCCGGCGCCAGCCCTGACTGTGGCCCAGGTCATCCAGCATTCCAGCAATGTGGGCGCAGCCCATATTGCCCTGTCCCTGCCGCCCGAATCCATGTGGAACATGTTTACTGACGTGGGTTTTGGCCAAGCACCCAAACTCGGGTTTCCGGGAGAAGCGGGGGGTCGGGTACGACCCTTTCGCACCTGGCGTCCCATCGAACAGGCCACCATGGCCTACGGCAACGGTATTTCGGTCAGCCTGATCCAGTTGGCGCGGGCTTATACCATTTTTGCCGAAGGCGGTATGCTGCGTCCCTTGTCCCTGGTCCGGGTGGCCAAGCCGCAACCAGGGCGACGCGTCATCTCCAGCAAAACTGCTCGTGAAGTGACGGATATGTTGGAGTTGGTGGTGAGCCCCGAGGGCACGGCACCCCAAGCCCAGGTGAAGGGTTATCGCGTGGCAGGTAAAACGGGTACGGCCCATAAGGTGGTGGGCGGACGGTATGCCAATCGTTATGTGGCCTCCTTCGTGGGTTTTGCTCCCGCTTCGGCGCCGCGCTTGCTGGTTGCGGTCATGATTGATGAGCCCAGCGGCAACGCCTATTACGGGGGGCAGGTGGCTGCTCCGGTATTTGCCAACCTGATGGGGAGTCTGCTGCAAGCCATGGGGATTCCGCCCGATGATCCGGCTTCCAGTGCCTTTGCGCCACCCGTTGCACCGTTGAAGGCGGCGGGGCTCTGAACCATGAGCACACAGACCCATTCCCCCGTTGCAGCCCCTGGCCGCGCACCCGTGGTGGATGTAGCGGCTTTGCGCCAGTTGGGTTTGCCGCTGATCAGTTTGACCGCAGATAGTCGACAGGTGCTGCCGGGCATGACCTTTGCCGCTTATCCCGGGGAAACCCGCGATGGGCGCCACTTCATCCCCCAGGCGATTGCAGCGGGTGCGGCGGCGGTATTGTGGGATACCGAGGGGTTTTCCTGGAATACCCAATGGCATGTACCGCAGCAGGGGGTTCAACGCTTGCGCGGCCAGATCAGCGCCATTGCCGGCGCTGTGTATGGAAACCCTTCGCATCAACTGCAGGTGGTGGGTATCACCGGCACCAATGGCAAGACCAGTTGCAGCCATTGGCTGGCCACCCTCATTCAGCAAGCGCTTCTGGACCAGGGGGCGGCAACGCCAGGCGTTGCCCATGGGGCCTGTGCGGTGGTGGGCACCCTGGGTAATGGCTTTCTGGGAGGGTTGCAACCCACCTCTAATACCACGCCAGATGCCATCGTGCTGCAACAGAGCCTGGCGCACTATGTGGTCAGCGGAGCGCGGTACTGTGCCATGGAAGTGTCTTCTCACGCTCTGGAACAGGAACGCGTGTCGGGTGTTCGTTTTGCTGGTGCGGTGCTGACCAATCTGTCGCGCGATCATCTGGATTATCACGGCTCGCTACAGGCCTATGCGGAGGCCAAAACCCGTCTGTTTAGGGCAGCCGGTCTGGAATTTGCCGTGCTCAACCTGGATGACGCGCTGGGGCAGTCCTTGGTGCAACGAGTGCAGGAGGCGCAACCAGAGCACGGCAGTGTTCCGCAAAGAGCCGTGCGGCTGATCGGGTATACCCGGCAAGGGCAAGCCATTCCGCCCGGAGTGCTGGGCCTGAGTGCGGAGCAGATTGCAACCCCGGTGAGCGGAGCGGCCTTCATGTTGCGCAGCGCTTGGGGCGATGCCGCCATTCAAACGGCTCTGGTGGGGCCCTTCAACATCTCCAATCTGC
>JAJZHV010000075.1 GCA_021804345.1 Pseudomonadota bacterium
CAACCCTGGTATTGATGGCGCGGGATGACCCTTTTCTGCCTTCCGCCCTTCACTCCTTGCGCGGTGAGGGGAGTTCCGCGCTGCTTTGGGAACATCCCTTTTGCGGGGGCCATGTGGGTTTTGTGTCAGGCTCCTTCCCCGGAAAAATGCACTGGATGCCGCGTCGGGTCATGCGTTTTCTGGCCGCCACTCTGCGCGTCGCATAAGATAAAAACCGCACCGTTGTTTGCCCATGTCTGTTCCGCGGATGGGGCTACCATGCCTGGATGCGTACATCTGACGACCACTTCAACGAGATGCTTCAGGAGGCCTGGGGAAGTCTTCGACCCCTTCTGGCCGATCCGGAGATTCGGGAAATCATGGTGAATGGCCCCGATAAGATCTGGGTGGAGCGACAGGGCACCATGTATCCTCTCGCCTTGCCGTTTTCGGCACAGGAGGCATGGAATCTCATTCAAATTCTGGCTTCTCTGTGCGATCAGGGCCTGCAGGCCCAAGAACATGGTCTGTTACTGGATGTGGCTTTGCCGCAATTACGCATCTCGGTGGTGCGTCAACCCATTGCGGTTCGTGGTCATGCCCTGTGCATTCGCAAACAGGCACAAGCCAGTCGACCGCTGTCCGATTACCTGGCCTCTGTCCCGGAAGCCATTGTGACGCACAGGGCAGTGCCTGCAGCCGACCGGAGTGCCTCAAGGATGCCCTCTACCGTGGATGTGGCGCCTTCAGCCCTAGAGATCCTGGTGCCCTGGATCGAGCGCCGGCGCAATATTCTGGTCAGCGGAGCCACCAGCAGTGGCAAAACCTCCTTTCTCAACGCGTTGCTGGCCTTGCTGCCTGCTGAGGAGCGTGTGATTACTATCGAAGATACCTGCGAACTCCACATCGATCATGCCAACGGCGTGGTGTTTGAAGCGAACGAATCCCTGTCGATTTCCATTCGCGATCTGGTTCGCCAATCCTTGCGTTTCAGGCCCGATCGGATCGTGGTGGGAGAAGTGCGCGGCAAGGAGGCCTTCGACCTGCTGCAGGCCATGAATACAGGGCATGCCGGCTGTATGGGGACCTTGCATGCCAATAGCGCAGAAGACGCGCTGCTCCGCCTGGAACAGATGGTGATGCTGCAGGGTGGCCAATGGCCTCATGCGGCCATCAAACAACAAATTGCCGCATGTATCGATGGGGTGGTGCATCTGCGGCGCCATCGTGGCCAGCGTCAGATTGCACAACTGATTGAAATCAGGGGGGTTGAACGTGGAAATTATGACATCGAACAAAAAATGTCCTTATGAATCCTTAACCATGCTGCAAGGCTTTTTGTGGGTGCTGCTCTTTAGTTCCACCCTGGTGTACGCGGTGTATACGCCGATGCCCTGGGAGGGTCCGATGTGCGCTGTGGCCAGCAGCTTGAAAGGGCAGGTGGCCGTGGTGTTATCGGTAGTGGCCACCATCATGATTGGCATCATGTTCATGTATGCGGAAACCGGCGGAATCGTGGCCCGTATTGCCAGTTGGCTATTGGGCATGTCCTGCGCATTGTCCGTGGTGAGCATCATTACCGCCCTGTTTCCTGGTGTGGCTATTCCGGGTTGTCTATGATGCCCGCGCAACCCAAAAGAGTGAACCGGTTGCACGAGGCGCTGGTGGCGCCGCTGCTGATTGCCGGTGTGGAAAAGCCCTTTGCCATTGTCAATGCCACCGTGGCCATTGCTCTGGTGGGAGACCTCCATCTCTATGGCTGGATTCCTCTGGCTGTTCTGGCCCATCTGGTGTTGCGACGGATTACCCAGGATGATCCCTTTACCCGCCAGATCTACGTGAAGTATAACCAGCAGGGCGACCGCTACGAACCCTGGCCTCATGTACGCGGGCACCGGGGGCGGCGTCCCGAGGGGTTTGGGCGGAGTATGGCATGTTGAATCTGCGACGCAAGGCACTAGGTCTGGACGAGCAGGCCCGGGGTCTGGCGGAAATTTTGCCCTGGCTGGTGCAGATCGCGCCGGGAGGGATCCTGAATAAGGATGGTGGATTGATGGCCACGTTCTTCCTGGAGGGGATGAATGTGGAAGGGTGTGATGGCCTCACGCTGGATCGGGAAGTGGATCGACTGGAACAGGCCCTGCGCCATTTCGATCAGCGCATCACCCTGTGGTCCAGTGTTTTGCGGCGTGCTGCAGATCACTACCCGGAAGGATGTTTTGCCAATGCGGCCAGTGCCCAAATGGATGACTTGCATCGTCGTGCCATGACCCAGAAAAAGCGATATCTCAATCGCCACTTCATCAGTATTCTCTGTGCACCGGAACAGGCGCGCGATGGAATACTGAATCATCTGGTGCGCTCCCAGGGGGCTTCCACCCAGAATCGGCAAACACCACAGGCGCACGAACCAGAGCCCGAGGGACTGTGGCACTTCTTGCGTCATCATCTGTTTCATGCCAAGGCCTTTGATCATGATCGCCAACGCTTACACCAGCGCCTGTTGAGATTCGAAGAATTGTTGGCGCAATTTGGCGGCAATCTGTTTTCCTTGCGTCCGCAACGTCTGGAAGGGGCTGTCTTGCTGGGTTTTCTGCAGGAAATGACGAGTCCCGCCAGTGCGCTTCCAGTACCCCCCCAATTAGACCCAACAGCCTATCTGGACACCTCTCTGGGGCAAGATACCATCGTGGTGGAAAAGGACCATCTGCGTTTTGAAGGAGTCTCCCAGATTCGCTACGCGGCGGCACTGGCCATCAAGAACTGGCCCGGAGAGACTTGGACGGGGATGCTGGATGATGTTCTGGGCGTGCCGGCAGAATTGACACTGTCTCAGGTCTTCCGCTTTGTGGAGGGGGAAAACGCCAAACGCTACATCAAAAACGTGCAGCGCTTTCACTTGAACTTGCAAAAATCCCTGTTCAGTTACTTTCGTGAGGCCCTTGCAGGGGAAGAGAGCGTGGTTCGCGATACGGGGAGAGCCGTATCGGCAGACGATGCATGCCAGGCACTGACCGACATGGTGGCGGCCCGGCGCGTATTTGGCTATCAGAATCTGACCTTGCTGGTATTTTGTGAGGACTTGTCACGGCTGGATGAAACAGTCAGTCGTGTGGCCAGTGAGGTGCAAGCGCAAGGATATCTGCTGATGCGGGAACGCCTGCACCTGAATTCCTCCTGGTCCGGAACACTGCCCGGACAGTGGGGTGAACTGGTGCGTTGGCATTTCATCAGCAGTGCCAATTGGGCTGATTTATGTCCCATCCGCTCGGCGGGCTGTGGACAACGCAATAACGACTATTTGACGCAACAAACGGGTCGTCCTGCCCCTGCGCTGAGCCTGTTTCAAACGGCAGCAGGCAGCCCGTTTTACTTCAATCTGCATCAGCAGGATCTGGCCCACGCCTTTGTGGTTGGCCCCTCACGCAGTGGCAAATCGGTATGGGTTAATTTCATACTCAGCCAGTTCCACAAGTATCATCCAGTCAGGGTTGTGATTTTTGACAAGGATCGTTCCTGTCGAATTCCCACCCTGCTTCAAGGTGGGGTTTACTTTGACCCGGGACAACCACACACCCTGTCGCTCAATCCTCTGGCGCAGGTTTCCAGGGTAGAGCAGCATCCCTGGTTGCTACGCTGGTTGGAGCTGTTGCTGGGCGTTCGGGGTTATTCCTTGTCGGCGCCGGAGCATAAGGCGTTGGCCCAGGCGCTTCAGGGTCTGGCCAGCATGTCACCCCACTTGCATCGCCTCAGAAGTTTACAAGGGTTATTACCGCGCACACTACGGCAAGAGCTAGAACCCTGGTTGGAGGGCGGCTCCTGGGGGAATTATTTTGATCACCCGGAAGACCGCTTCCAGTTGTCCAGCATGACCTGCATCGAAATGGGGGAGCTGTTACGACATCCCGCCCTGGCCAGAGCCTTCCTGGAATATGCGTTTCACCGAATCGAGTCAGCTCTGGACGTCGAGCGGGGCATTCCCACCCTGATTTATGTGGAAGAGGCGTGGTTCATGTTGTCGGACCCGTATTTTTCCGGAAGAATCAGGGATTGGCTAAAGACCATCCCCAAAAAAATGGGATCCCTGATTCTGGCAACCCAGTCTCTAGACGACTTGTCCGGGTCGAGTATTTTTTCCACCATCGCAGACAATATTCCCACGCGCATCTTTTTGCCGAATGCGCAAGCCCGTGTGCACCGGGCCTTGTACAGTGGTCAATTTGGTTTGAACGATGCCCAGATTGAACGCATCGAACGGGCGACCGGAAAAATTCATTATTACTTGAATACTCCCCAGGAAAGCCATCTGCTGGAAGTCCGTTTTTCCCCTGAATTGCTGGTCTGGCTGCGCTCGGATGCGCGGGCCCAGGCTCTGTTCGATGCCTGCCAGGCTTCGGGGCAGGCGCATTGGATGGAGCAGTATCGAAATCAATTGCTGGCAGGTGCGTCGTGAATTCCGGTGGTACTTGGGGGTGGCGCGTGGGGCAGGTGCTCCTGTGGCTGTGTGCCTGGAGTACCACCGCCTTTGCCGGCGGTTCTGGAGCCATGGGTAATGTGGTTTACGACCCGATGAATCATGTGCAAACCACCATTTCCGCAGGCAATTCCGTGCTCCAAACCGCGCAGATGGTACAAGCCTATACCCTCCAGATTCAACAATATCTGAATGAACTGGAAAACCTGAAACGTCTGCCGCAGGACACCTTGAGCGCCGTGCTGCAACCCTATACGGATGAAATGTCGGCGGCGGTCAATCTGGGGCAAACCTTGGGGGATACTCTGGGTCAGATCCGTCAACTGCAAGAGGATTTTACGTCACAAATTCGTCAGATGAGCGCACTGGGTGTTACACCAAGCCAGTATCTGGATCGGGAAATGCAAATTGCCCAACATCGGGGAACCAGCGTCAGTGCCGTGTTCAAGAACGAAGTAGACACCATGCAGTCCGTCAACGATTCCTTTGGTCGAATCAAGCAATTGCAGCAGCAAATTCCCGCCAGTAGTGGTCTGCAACAAAGCTTTCAGACCGTTAACCAGCATTTAAACCTGTTGGCCGGGCAGAACGCTCAGCTGATCAAGCTGATTGCTGGGCATCAGGCCACTCAATCGGCACATCAACAGGATGAGGAAAATGCTAATGCGGTGGCGGGAGAATTGATTCAGAAGCGCCGCCTAGAGGACAGCGCCAATATTCGCCTATTGCATCAACAACTTCGGGAGCAGGAGTCCGTGATGGGCTGGGGCCTGATGGGAGGCGGACCGTGATCAGTCTGAGCCCGGCCATTATCGACCAGTTTGCCCAATCGTTCCTGGAGGGTGGTCATAACCTGCACGCCAATCTTCAGGGGGTGGCTCAAAGCCTGTATGGTTCTTTACTGTTGCTGACCTTTAGCTGGTTTGGGGTCAATGTGCTGCTAGAGACCATGCTGGGTGATAATCTGGGCAAGGTGCTGGTGCAGCTGATTCGTGCCCTATTCAAGGCGGGATTGGTTGCCTGGTTTTTGCAGGCCTATGATCTGGTGTTTTACGATGGACTGTATCAGGGCTGCGAAGCCATCACTGCGGCGATTGCGGGGCCCGGGGGCGGTGGCCAGGGCTTTGCCAGCGCCTGGGCTGTTTTCAGCGACATTATCGTGACCGTGTGGGATTCCATTGCAGCTAGCCCGGATCGTTATCTAGCCGGCTCTACCCCCATGTCCTGGGCTTTTTGGGGCGCCCTGGGGGGCTGGGTCAGCACGGTGGCCTTGCTGTTTGTCGCCCTGCTCATTTTTATTGCCGCCCTAGCGATTCTGGCCATCATTCATGTGATGAGTAGTGCCTTGGCAGGCATTGCTCTGGCCCTGGGGCCATTTTTTATTCCCTGGATGCTGTGGGATGTCACCCACGAGTTTTTTATGGCCTGGGTGCGATTTCTGTTCATTGCCTGTTTTTATAAGGTCGTGGCCGTCGCTGTTCTAGTGATGGCAAAACCCGTCTTCGTGATCCAGCACCAATGGATGCTGGATAATGCGAGCGCCATGACCAATGCCTCTCCGTCGGAATCCATGGCGCTGGCGGTATTATTGATTATTACGGCGTCGATCATTGCTTATCTGATGGGCCATGTCCCCCAGATTGCTGCCTCCTTGATTGGACATGCCCGGGTGGATACGGGTTTTGCCGGACAATCTGCGCTCAGCGTTCAGGGGGGC
>JAJZHV010000076.1 GCA_021804345.1 Pseudomonadota bacterium
CCGATCTGTGCGCAACTTTGAACTCCTACCCCTGAGGAACCTGAAAATGCATCGTATCGTGATTGTGGGAGGCGGCGCTGGTGGGTTGGAGCTGGCCACACGGCTGGGAGACACCCTGGGGCGTCGAGGACAGGCAGAAATTACCCTGATCGAAAAGGCCCGGACCCATTTCTGGAAACCGCATCTGCACGAAATAGCTGCCGGCAGCATGGACCTGGATGTGCATGAGCTCGATTATCTGGCGCAGTCCCATTGGCACCATTTTCGCTTCCGCATCGGAGAAATGGTCGGTATCGAGCGCACGCAACGGTTGGTGCATCTGGCCCCCTATCACGACGATGAAGGCATGATCGTCACCGAAGCGCGTAGTTTTTCCTATGATACCCTGGTGTTGGCTGTGGGGAGTCAAACCAATGACTTTGGCACGCCCGGGGCAGCACAGCATGCCATTGCCCTAGAAACCACGGCCGAAGCGGATCGTTTTCACCGCCGTCTGGTCAATGCGTTTCTGCGCGCTCATGCCCAGAATACCCCTCTCCGTCCCGAGCAGCTGCGGGTAGCCATTGTGGGCGCCGGTGCCACCGGGGTGGAATTGGCTGCGGAATTGCACAATGCCACCCGCGATCTGGTGTCCTACAACCTGGATCGCATCGACGCGGACAAGCCGATCCGGATCCATCTTATCGAGGCCTCGCCTCGCATTTTACCGGCCTTGCCGGAGCGCATTTCCCTCAAGGCGCAGCGCATGTTGCAGGACTTGCAGGTGCAGGTTCATACCGGTGCGCGTGTTTCCGAAGTGCTGCCCCAGGCGGTGCGTCTGGGAAACGGAGAGGTCATTGCGGCCGAACTGGTGGTGTGGGCCGCCGGCGTCAAGGCTCCGGCTTTCCTGCGGACCCTGGGCCTGGAAACCAACAGCATCAACCAGGTGCTGGTGCATGCCAACCTGCAAAGCCTGTCTGACGAACACATTTATGCTCTGGGCGATTGCGCTGCTGCACCCTGGCTGGGTCACGAAGGGCGCCTGGTACCCCCACGGGCCCAGGCCGCACACCAACAGGCCAGCCATCTGACCCGGGAATTGACCCGCCTGTTGCAGGGCCATCCGGTTCGTGACTTCCGCTACCGCGATTTTGGCTCGCTGGTGTCTCTGGGGGAATACAGCACCGTGGGTAACCTCATGGGAAACTTTGCCGGCGGCAACCTATGGGTGGAGGGGCATTTTGCACGCTGGATGTATTTGTCCCTGTACAAAATGCATGAGATGGCCCTGCATGGCTTCTGGAAGATGGCGCTTTCCACGCTGGCGCGTTTCATCAGCCGGCGCACGGAACCCCATGTCAAGCTTCATTAAGTGTGGTCGCTTGCCGCCCCCTTCCTTCCGACAACTGCTGCTGTTGGCGTTTTCCGGCATCATCCTGCTGCTGGGCGGTGCCCTGGCGCGCACCCTGGTGGTAGTCCATTCCCTGACCCAATCCATGGAAGCCTATCCCGAAACCGTCCTGCAAGAAGTCGAGTCGGTGCGTGCCTTGCAAGAATCCACGGTCAATCTGGAGCGCGAGGCGCGTCAGTACCTCGTACTCAACGATGCCGGATTGCGCCATCAGCTCACCCAAGACTGGCTGCATGCGCAGCAGGAGGCCACCCTGCTGCGCATCGATTTTCCCCAGGGACTGGGCAGTTTGACGCAGCAATGGGTGGATCAGGGTAACCAGACCCTGACCCCTATCCTCACCGGGGCTGATCCGCAACATATTGATAGCGCTGTCCTGTTCGAAGGGTTTCGGCAATTGGCGGAAATGAATCTGGTGTTGCGTCAGCAATCCACGCTGGCGCTGACAGCGCGCACCCAGCAGTTGATGAGCGATCTGGAAGCCCAGCGCCACACCCTGATGCTGCTGGGCGCGGCGGCGGCCAGCGTGGCAGCACTGCTGGCCTTGGGGTTGGGGGGATGGCTGTCCCGTTCCCTGCGCGGGCTGGATCAAGCCATCAGCGCCCTGGCCCTGAGCCCCCCGGGGCCCTCCCATGTGGTGCATGGGCCCCGGGATTTGCGCGCTCTGGGCGCGCGCATCGAAGGCGTGCGCCAGCATTTACTGGCACTGGAAGCTGACAAGCAACAGTTTTTGCGGCACATTTCCCACGAACTGAAAACTCCCCTGAGCAATTTGCGCGAGGGTATCGCCTTGTTGGGCGATCAGGTGGCCGGAACCCTCAATGAAGGTCAGCGTGAAATCATGGGCATTCTGGAAGATAATGTGCGCGCCTTGCAGCAGCAGATCGAAAGCCTGTTGCAGTACAATGCGGCCACCTTTCAGGCCCTACAGCTCAAACCTCGGCCTTTGGAGTTGCGCGCAGTTCTGCACCGTCTCATCGAGGGCCAACGCTTGCTATTGCAAGGGCAGCAGTTGCAGGTGACGGTGGAGGGTGGACCGCTGTGGACGCAGGCCGACCCGGAAAAACTGGACATGCTTCTGAGCAATCTGCTCTCCAATGCCATTCGCTTCAGCCCACCGGGGGGGCAGATTCGCTTCACGCTGCGTCTTGGGGAGGGGCAAGTCTGGCTGGATTGTGAAGATCAGGGCCCGGGAGTGGCCTTCGAAGATCGGGAGCGTATCTTCGAGCCCTTCTACCAGGGGCAGCGCCAGCCGGCAGGAGCCCGGCGAGGCAGCGGTATCGGACTGTCCATCGTGCGCGAGCTGGTGCGGGCGCATGGGGGCCAAGTCAGTCTGCTGGAGCAGACACAGGGGGCGCATTTTCGGGTGATCTTGCCACAAACCCCGCGGCAGGCCCTTGCAGGCCCCGAAAGTCAGGAAAACAATTCATGAAAAACACAGTCCAGTCGATTTCCTCAGCCACAGCGCCGGTTGGCCTCATGTCCCATGCCGCAGGAGGCCTTGCAGCTACAGCCGCGGCAAAGAGGTGCGCAACAGATCGCCTTGCGCTGGCCAAGGGATGGCGCTCCCGGCTGCTGTTGGGTGCCTGGTCTTGTTTGGCTGCTGGTTGTGTGTCTGCCCCCTCGCAGGACACCACCACCCAAGTGCACGCAGTGGTGACCACTCCTGCTCCCGTGGTGTCAGCGCGCCAAAATCCCCTGGAACCCGCCCTGAAGGCGCTGCTACAAGACCGTCAGGGACCGGTGGCGGAACGGGAACAGGAGTTGCGGCGTCTGGATGAATTGCCGCACCCCTCGCCCCTGGAGCAGTTGCGCCTGGCGCAGGGGCTGGAATGGACCTCGGGGGATGCCGGCGCACCCTTTCACCATGAGGCGGTGGCGCTGTTGGAAGCATTGCGCCATGACCCTCAGGCCGAGGCGCTGGCGCCCCTGGTGCAATGGCTGCAGGATCAGGCTCAGGGGTGGAATCGCTTGCGGGCCCAGCGTGATCAGCTGGCCCAGCAGTTGAAGGAAAGCCAGGCGCGGGTGGATGGGCTCAACAACAAGATTCAGGAACTCAAGGCCATCGAGCGCAATCTGGTATCGCGCCCGGGTTCAGACGCCGCTGAGCGCTACCCCAGACACTAGACGCGGTACAGGGGTTTGGCGGCTATAGTGCCAGGCCTGACGGAGCACCGATGGTGGGTGGCGCTCTTCGGGTAAGGACAGCAAACGACCCAGTAGTGGCGGTAGCTCCTGGGTTTGGCGACTGGTGAGCACGCTCAAGGCCGGAGCCAGCAACAGGGGCAGGGCCACGGGCAGAATCCACCACAGGGCAGCGCCATGCAGCACGCCCAGCAGTGTGACGATACCCAGGGTTACGGCCACGGTGCCCGCATGATGCCGCAGGGCTTCACGCCATTCCAGACGTTGAGCTTCCCGTGCGGGGGATTTCCAGTCCAGCTTCAAACCGGTCAGTGCAGCCAGCACGAACAGGGTATGGGCCACCATGCGCACCGGAGCCTGCAGGACCGACAGTAAGGCTTCCAGCAGGGCACTGGCCAGCAGGTGTGCACTGCCACCATAGCTGCCTTGCTCACGGCGCAGCACAATGGCCACCACGGCCAGTACGCGGGGCAGGAACAAGAGCAGCAGGGTGGCGGGCCAGAGCAGGCCCCAGGCGGACACGGCAGGCCACAGCGATGCCCCCAGGGAGGATGCGGAGCTGGTCTGCATCAAATGCAGGCTTATGCTCAACACCAGAAACAGCATCCACAGGGGTGCTGACACATAGGCCATCACTCCGGTGGCCAGCATGGCCCGATGAATGGGGGCCAGTCCTGGCTCGAGAATCAGGCGTGCGTTTTTGAGATTGCCCTGGCACCAGCGCCGATCCCGTTGCAGTTCTTCCAGCAAGTTGGCGGGCTGTTGCTCATAGCTGCCCTTTAGTTCGGCAACCAGCCAGGTAAAGTAGCCGGCACGGCGCATGAGAGCCGCTTCCACGAAGTCGTGGGACAGGATTTCACCACTCAGGCCGCCACGACCGGGGAGCAGGGCCAGGGCACAATGCTGCATGAAGGGGGCCACGCGAATGATGGCGTTATGCCCCCAGTAATGGGATTCCCCCAGTTGCCAGTACTGCATGCCCAGGGTGAACAGGCGTCCGGTCACGCGCCCGGCAAACTGCTGGGAGCGGGCGTGCAGGGTATTGACGCCACAGGCACGCGGAGCCGTTTGAATGATGCCCGCCTTGGGGTGGGTTTCCATCAGTTGCACCAGGGTGACCAGGGCTTCGCCACTCATCACGCTATCGGCATCCAGCACCACCATATACCGGTAGTCTTTGCCCCAGCGGCGGCAGAAATCGGCCACGTTGCCGGCCTTGCGCCGGGTTCTGCGCTGCCGCCAGCGATAATAGATCTTGCTCCAGGGGGCCATTTCATCGCGCAAACGAGCCCAGGCCGTTACTTCCTGCATGCGCAGGGCGGCATCGTTGGTGTCGGATAGCACAAATACGTCAAACAGGCCGGAGAGTCCGGTTTCTGCCAGTGATTCGCAGGTGGCGCGTAATCCGGCAAAGACCGTACTTACTTGCTCGTTGCAGATGGGCATGATGATGGCGGTGCGGGCGTCATCCCCCAGAGTATGCAGGCGCGCGGTGCGCAGCGACAGGGCGTGAGGATCGGAGCGCACCTGTACTAAAAATCCGAGCAAGGCAGTGACAAAGCCTGCGCCCACCCAGAAGGCCAGCAGGGCAAACACGGCAATTTCCAGTCCCTGCAACAGGCCATGGGAGCCGGCCGGCTGAGCAGCAATAAACCACAGGGTGCTGGCGGTGGTTCCACTACCCGTCAAGGCTAAAAACACCCGACGGCGCACCTTGGCAGCCTGCTGCCAGGGGGCCTGTGGGGTGTGATCCGGGGGGGACTCCAGGGACCTTGCACGGTGCAGTTGGCCCAGACTACGCCAAAACCCATTCCAGGGGCGAGGAGTCATGGAGCCACGATGCAACGGTGGAGATTGAAGGGATGACTGGGTGAGGGCGAGCAGGTCGAGTGGGTTCATGCCAGAACAACAAGCAATTAACGGGCCATTGTGTGTATGAGCGCAAAAAACTTGCGATTGGCTCCCTCTGATTTTTGATGGAAATGTAAAAATATCATTATAATCAGAATACTGCGGTCTGCTAGGGGGAACCTGTCGGACTGTGGTCGGGCTGGGCCGAACCCCCTCCGGAGGGCATGCGCGCGAGGGAGTCCACCTTTGCGGGCCGGAGTCTGTCGTGAACTGGCGACGGGGAGATCAGGGCCTTTGGCTCAAGCCCTTTGTAACAAGGCCTTGGCGCTTTGCGGGCTTGTCGCGTGCACACGACAAGCGAGGACGGGGGTTATCGGGCGCTGCTCAGCGGTCAGCGGCAGAGCATCAGGGCGCAACCGCCGGAGGGGCCGAGGGAGTGGCCGACCATTGCTCGCGTCGGAAAGAATCGGGGGTTAGCCCGTGTTTTTGCAGCAACCGGTAAAACTCGGTGCGATTGCGTTGCGCCAGGCGTGCCGCGTCCGCCACATGTCCCTCAGTGATCTTGAGCAGACGGATCAGGTAATCCCGTTCAAATTGTTCGCGCGCTTCGGCCAAACCCAGCAAGGGCGTGGAGGGCAGGCGCAGGGCCCGTTGCACCAGGGTGAGCGGGATCAGT
>JAJZHV010000077.1 GCA_021804345.1 Pseudomonadota bacterium
ATTTGCTTATGTCATGCCCGAATACGGTCCTATTTGAAAATTTCCATTCAGTTGGTCAGGCTGCGCAAGGGGGCAGGGATCCGGCCGCCGCGAGCAATGAAGTCGTGACAACTGAAGCGGTTGACGGCCATGACGGGGCAATGCCCCAGTAGGCCTCCAAATTCCACGTTGTCGCCCACGGTTTTTCCGGGGACGGGAATCAGGCGCACGGCGGTAGTTTTGTTGTTGACCATGCCAATCGCTGCTTCGTCTGCAATGATGCCGGAAATGGTCGCCGCCGAGGTATCGCCCGGAATGGCAATCATGTCCAGGCCCACCGAGCAGACACAGGTCATGGCCTCGAGTTTTTCCAGGGTCAGGCTGCCACACTCCACCGCAGCGATCATTCCCGCATCTTCGCTTACGGGAATGAAGGCGCCACTCAACCCGCCCACATGCTGGGCCGCCATGAGCCCTCCCTTTTTGACAGCGTCATTCAGAAGCGCCAGGGCAGCCGTGGTGCCTGGAGCGCCACAGCGTTCCAGACCCATTTCTTCCAGGATATAAGCAACGCTATCGCCAATGGCGGGAGTGGGGGCCAGGGACAGATCGATGATCCCCATTTTTACGCCCAAACGCTTGGAAGCTTCCCGCGCAACCAGCTGTCCCACACGCGTGATCTTGAAAGCACTGCGTTTGACGGATTCGGCGACCTCGTCAAAGGGCTGTCCCCGTACGGACTCCAGGGCGTGTTTCACGACGCCGGGCCCGCTGACGCCCACGTTGATGGTGCTGGTGCCTTCTCCCACGCCATGAAAGGCTCCGGCCATGAAAGGGTTGTCCTCAACGGCATTGGCAAAGATGACCAGTTTGGCGCAGCCGATGGCATCCCGCTCGGCGGTCAGGGCGGCCGTTCGTTTGACGATCAGTCCCATTTCACGCACGGCATCCATGTTGATGCCGGCCTTAGTGGTGCCGATATTGACGGAGGCACAGACCCGTTCCGTGCAGGCCAAGGCTTCTGGAATGGAACGGATCAGAATCAGGTCTCCTTCCGTGGCCTTTTTTTCCACTAGGGCTGAAAAGCCTCCAATGAAATTGATGCCCAATTCTCTAGCTGCCCGCTCCATGGCCTCGGCAACGGGGACATAGGAGTCCGTGCGGCAACTTTCAGCCACGATGGCGATGGGTGTGACGGAAATACGTTTGTTGATGATGGGGACGCCAAATTCCGCTTCGATGTCCGCGCCAACGCGCACCAGGTGCTGTGCACTGTGCGTGATGGTGTCGTAAATATTCTGGCAGAACACCCGGATGTCGGGATGGCTGCAAGCGCGCAGGCTGATGCCCATGGTGATGGTGCGAACGTCGAGTTTATTGTCCTCGATCATCTGTCGTGTTTCGAAAATTTCCTTGGCAAGCAGCATGTGGTTTCCTCAAGCAAATACGATGGCGATTCGGCGCGTGGTGGGAAAACGGCTGGAGGTTATACGCGGTGCATGACGTTGAAGATTTCTTCGTGTTGGAGTTTGATGTCAACCCCGATGGACTCTCCCAGTGATTTGAAATGCGCCTGCAGGGTTTTGAGCGGGGCGCTGGCCGCACTCATGTCAGCGACCATGACCATGTTGAAAAAACCGTGCAGGATGTTCTGGTTGATGTCTAGGATGTTGACGTTATGCTCGGCCAGGGCGGCGCTGACTTTGGCTACGATTCCAACGCGGTCGGCGCCGATGATGGTGATGACGATATTCATGGGGCATCCTTCAGAAACGATTTTCAGGGAAAACAGAGGGATATTGTGACTCAATCCAGCGATGGGTAGCAAACAAGCCCCCTTCTGTTGGGCGCAGATAAAGACCCTTGTCAGGCTAGCCTGTCCCCCGCAGGGTGGCCCTGTTGCGCCGAAGGTGGCCCTTGGCGTTTATGTTGGCGGTCAGCTTTGACAGAGGCTGTGAAAAAGGGTATAGTCGCCGATTCTTTGATCCAGTTACGCAGGGAGCGTCACATGTACGCTGTTATCAAAACCGGTGGCAAACAATATCGCGTGCAAGCCGGTGCAAAATTAAAAATCGAACTCATCCCCGCCGAAGTCGGCAGTCAGTTCGACTTGGACCAGGTGCTACTGGTGGCTGATGGTGAGGCGATCACCATTGGACGTCCGCTCGTGAATGGTGCCAAAGTGACGGCTACAGTGCTGTCCCATGGTCGTCACGACAAGGTCAAAATCTTCAAGATGCGTCGTCGCAAGCATTATCAAAAACATCAGGGGCACCGTCAGGGGTTCACTGAAGTACAGATCAATACCATTACGGCAGGTTGAGGGTAAGCCATGGCACATAAAAAGGCAGGCGGGAGTTCCCGCAACGGACGCGATTCCGAATCGAAGCGACTGGGAGTGAAAGCCTATGGTGGCCAACTGGTCAGCGCGGGCAGCATCATCGTGCGGCAGCGCGGCACGCGTATTCACCCCGGCCCCAATGTGGGCATGGGCAAGGATCACACCCTGTTTGCCAAAATCGATGGTCATGTGGTGTTTCGTAACAAGGGACCTCTGAGCGACAAAATTGTCGCCATCGAACCGGCGGCCGCTAACGCCGCCTGATCGTCGCGCCCAGTCCTGATCCCGAAAGCCCTATCCTGCGATAGGGCTTTTTTGTATCGTGTGCCCCATTTGTCCTTGAGGTCCTGTTTTTTGTTGCGGAGAGCGGTTCTGGTTCATGAAGTTCATTGACGAAGCCAATATTCAGGTTCATGCCGGAAAGGGTGGAGATGGCTCGGCCAGCTTCCGGCGTGAAAAATACATCCCCAAAGGTGGGCCGGATGGTGGCGATGGGGGGCGCGGTGGCAGCATCTGGGCTTTGGCCGATCGCAACATCAACACCCTGGTGGACTACCGTTTTGCGCGCATTCATAAAGCGCGCAATGGCGAAGCCGGGCGCGGTTCCGACTGCAATGGCAAGGGAGCAGAGGATATTCTGCTGCGCATGCCCGTGGGTACGCTGGTCACTGATGCCCTGACGGGAGCGGTTCTGGCGGATCTGACGCATCATCAGCAAAAGACGTTACTGGCTCGCGGTGGAAATGGCGGGTTGGGTAACCTGCACTTCAAATCCAGCATCAATCGAACCCCACGGCAATTTACCCGGGGTGAGCCCGGAGAATCCAGAGAACTCCATCTGGAACTCAAAGTGCTGGCGGATGTGGGACTGCTGGGTTACCCCAATGCCGGCAAATCCACCTTCATTCGCGCGGTCTCGGCAGCACGCCCCAAGGTGGCGGATTACCCGTTTACCACCCTGCATCCCAATCTGGGGGTGGTGCGGGTGGACGATGCGCGCAGTTTCGTCATTGCGGACATTCCCGGTCTGATCGAGGGCGCGGCCGAAGGCGCCGGTTTGGGGCATCAGTTTTTGCGCCATCTGGCGCGCACGCATCTTCTACTACATATCGTCGATGCTGCGCCGCTGGACGAGAGCGTGGATCTACAAGCACAGGCCCAGGCCTTGGTGACCGAGCTGCGTAAGTATGATGAACATCTGTATCAAAAGCCGCGCTGGATCGTGCTCAACAAGATGGATATGCTGCAGGAGGAGCAGCGTGCTGCCGTGCGTGCCCTGTTTGCCCAAGCACTCCCCCCGGACTCCTTACAGGAGCCGCACCGGATCTTTGAGATTTCCGCCTTAACGGGCCAAGGCTGCCGCGAATTATCGTACGCCATTATGCAATTCATTGAAGCCTGGCGCAGCAGTCATCCTTTTCCGGCCAGCGACTCGGTCGACCCCCCCCAAGGGGTACAGCCAATGCCGCCCGCTGGCGACGAAACACATGCTGCCGGGGCTGGGCCAACCGGAGCCACGCTGCAGGATGATGCCCCATGAGCGCTTTCCTGACCACGGCCCAGCGCTTGGTCATCAAGATCGGCAGTAGCCTGCTGACCAATGATGGCCAGGGACTGGATCCTCAGGCCATTGGGCGCTGGGTCAGTCAGGTGGTGGCCTTGCGCCAGCAGGGCAAAGCGGTGGTGCTGGTGTCGTCCGGCGCAGTGGCCGAGGGCATGAAGCGTCTGGGGCTCAGTACGCGTCCCAAGAGCCTGCACATGCTGCAAGCCGCTGCGGCGGTGGGTCAAATGGGGCTGGCTCAAGTCTGGGAATCCTGCTTTGCCCAGCATCATTTGCGTAGCGCCCAGATTCTGTTGACCCACGAGGATCTGACCTCTCGCATCCGCTACCTCAATGCCCGCTCCACACTTATGACGTTACTGGAATTGGGCGTTATCCCCATCATCAACGAAAATGACACCGTGGCGACGGAAGAAATCCGCGTGGGGGATAACGACACTCTGGGTGCACTGGTGACCAATCTCATCGATGCCGATGGTTTAATCATCCTCACAGATCAGGCCGGTTTGTTTACCGCCGATCCGCGACGTGATCCCGCAGCAACACTGGTCTGCCAGGCGCTGGCGGGTGACCCGCAACTGGAGCGCATGGCCGGTGGCGCAGGCAGCGCCATCGGACGCGGGGGAATGCTCACCAAAATTCTGGCGGCAAAACGGGCGGCGCGCAGCGGGGCACATACGCTCATTGTTTCCGGGCGTGAGCCGGAGGTGTTGCAGCGCTTGGCGCAAGGCGAGGCCATTGGCACTCAGCTGACTCCGGCGGCTCCCACACTCACGGCGCGTAAACAGTGGTTGGCTGATCAACTGCAAGTCAAAGGCCAATTCGTGCTGGATGCGGGTGCCGTTCAGGCCGTGTCCGAAGAAGGCAAGAGCCTCCTGCCGATTGGCGTATTGGCCTTGAACGGGGGCTTTACCCGCGGCGAGCTGGTGCAATGCGTGGACGAAACCGGACAGGAAATAGCCCGCGGGTTGACCAATTACGGAGATGGGGAAACCCGACAAATTCTGGGGGTTCCTTCTGATCGTATCGAGTCAATACTGGGCTACATTGACGAGGATGAATTGATTCACCGCGACAATCTGGTGGTCCTCAAGCGCGTTCCCGAAGCCGGGTCGTAAGTTCTTCCACAGTCACCCGCGTGGCTTGCGTTTCTAGCCGACCTTGAAGTTCAACCAGGCCCTCCTTCAGGCTGCGCTCGCCCACCACTACCCGTTGGGGAATGCCCAGCAATTCCTGATCGGCCAGCATGACGCCCATGCGTTCATCACGGTCATCAAACCACACGGCCCATCCTGCCTCTGACAGGGACTGATACAGGGCCTCGGCGGTGTTACGCACAGCAGTACTCTTGTTCAAGCCAATGGCGATAAGTGCAATGTCATAGGGGGCCATGGCAGGGGGAAAACAGATGCCGCGCGCATCGTGATGCTGCTCGATGGCGGCTGCCACGATGCGACTGACGCCAATGCCGTAGCAGCCCATCTCGGCTACTCGCGATTGTCCCCCCTCATCCAGAAAAGTCACTGACATGGCTTCGGAATAGCGGGTGCGGAGCTGAAAGACATGACCCACTTCAATGCCGCGACAGAGCATCAGCGTTCCCTGACCATCGGGCGACGGATCACCGGCCACCACGTTGCGCAAGTCTTCAATGTGCGTGGGTTCGGGCAGATCCCGCCCAAAATTCACACCGTGCAGGTGAAATCCCGGTTCGTTGGCACCACAGACAAAATTGGCCATCGTTGCGGCACTACGGTCGGCGATGACGCGGATACCCGCTGGCAACCCCACCGGACCCAGATAGCCTTTTACGGGTCCCAGCCAGCGCAGGATTTCCGCCTCGCTGGCCAAGCGCAGTCCGGGAACCCAACGCTGGGCCTTCACTTCGTTTAAGGTATGATCGGCGCGCAGCAGCAGCAGGTAAGGTTGGTCAGTCTCGTCAATGACCAGCAGGGACTTCAGTACCTGGGGCAGAGAGGCCCCCAGCAAGCCTGCCACCGCATCGCACTGTGTGGTATTGGGTGTGGCCACCCGTTGTAGTGGGTCAAGCGCCGGGGCTCGGGGTGTGCTGGGGGCCAGGGCCTCAGCCAGTTCCACATTGGCGGCATAATCGGAATCTGGGCAAAAGGCCAGGGCATCTTCTCCCGAATCCGCAACACAT